>JAYEHI010000186.1:0-9596 GCA_034659455.1 Campylobacterota bacterium
TTATATTAATTATTAACGCGATTATATACTAAAGTAGTTTAATTTCTTATGACAAAAGGAAAGTTAGGATATTATATATACAATACAATTTTAAATCAAAAGAGTAGTAATGAGAGAGAAATTTTTTATAGTTTTTATGACGCTGTTTATGTTGTTTTTTTCTGCTTGTGGGAGTGTAAGTAGTGATAGTAGCGAGACAAACAGCACTCAACTTAACAACCCAAGCGAAAGTCAAACTATTGGGGATGTAGTGTTTGAAGAGACAACTGTTCAGATTCCCACTCTTGTTGTGATAATGAACTGGACAGATTATAGTGAAAACAATCCACAGGTCTGGTATGACAAAATTTTTAACAAAAATGCTAATTCGGTTAATCGTTGGTATTATGATAGCAGTGATGCAAATATAGAGTTGGTTCCAGTAAATGAAAACTCGGGTATTTCCAATGATGGGATAGTCACAGTAGGGATGAACGAGGCACATCCGGGCGGATATAGTGATATTAGTTTTAGAGATACACAAATTAAGAATGCGATAGAGAGTTTCACGGTAAATAGTGCTATAGACTTTAAAAGCTACGATACAAACGGCGATGGTGGCATAAGTCGGAGTGAAATGCAGATAATTTTTATCGTTGCTGGAGGAGAGGAGTCTTATGGAGACAGTACTAGCAACTCAATTTGGGCACACTCTTGGTCTTTTGAGAGCAACAAGGCACCAAAGCTAGATGATGTCTATTTAATGAGAGCAGCTTCAACTACCGCAGCATCGGGCAACTATTCGAAATTTGGAGCTACTCATAGCATAGGTCGTATAGACGAACATAAAGCAAGCATAGGAATCATAGCGCATGAGTTAGGGCACTCTCTGTTTAATCTTGAAGACTTATATAATGACTCGTATGGACACTCTGGACTAGGCTACTACGATATCATGAGTGGTGGTTCTTGGGGAAGAAAAACTATAGATGATTATGAGGGTGATACGCCAACACAGTTTTCCGCATATAGTAAAATAGATACAGGCATAAATACAGATATAGTAACTATTACACCTACAAGTTCAGGTAAAGAGATTGTCCTTAAGTGTAGCTCAAACGAGTATCTTAAACTAACTACGGCAAGTAGTGACGAGTACTTTTTACTAGAGTGTAGAGATAGCGCTAGAGTGGATTCTGATAGAACTTTTTATACTTTAGATAGCACTTTTACCGAGAATAGACTCTTTGCTCTGCTATATCATGTGGATGAAAACAAGTTTAGCTCAACTGCTTTAGCTAACAGAGAAGAGGGTACGCAAAGCACTACTAATCATTATGCTGTAAGGTTAGTAGAGAGAGATACAAGTTTTTCTTTGACTTCCACAGATGGAGTAAAAGCAAAGTTTAGTGATGCTTATACGCAAGGTCAGACTATAGACTCTGAAAAAACCAAATCATACAGTGGCACTTTGGGCTACAACATTTTAGTAGATAGTTCAGACTATGCAAATAGAACAATGACATTTAAGATAACAAGATAGGGGAGTTAATGAAACTTTTTTTAAAATTTATAATTACAATAGTACTATTGGCAACAACTCTAAGTGCGACTCCAGCAAGAAGTGGTCTAATAACTTTCACTCAGCCTGATGGTAGTGAGTTTGAGGGATACTTAAAAGGTGACGCGGTATTTCACTGGATAGAGAGTGACTCTAGGGTTGTACTCTATAATGGAGATGACAAGTTTTACTATAATGCAGTTGTGAATGCAGAGGGTAGTTTTGAATTAACAAAAGAGAAACCTCCTCGAAAAGTTCAGAGTAAAAGTCAAAAGGTATCAGCATTTAAAGTAGAAGAGCACCAACATAGCGTAGATGACAATACAAAAAAAGCACTCAAAAGAGTACAACAAAACGCAAGAAAAGGAAACCACCCAAGATAATGGAAAATACACTTATTTATGTAATAGCGGCACTCGGCATCTCAATCATCGTAAATATCTTTTTAAAAAAGTTTGGAATATCACAAATTATTGGTTATATAATCACTGGTACTATCATAGTATATGCATTTGATTTAAGAGAAGTAGGAAACTCACATGAGCTAGAGATGGTTGGGGAGTTTGGTATAGTCTTCTTGATGTTTACCATAGGGCTAGAGATATCGCTTGCTAAAATGGGAACCATGAAAAAAGAGATCTTTGGCAATGGAACGATGCAGGTGGCATTTACCGCTATGGTAGTTTATCTTATCTCTAGTTACGGTTTTGGTTTAGAGGCAAAGACTTCTCTTATCATCTCTCTTGCGTTTGCTCTCTCTTCAACGGCGGTAGTTCTTAGCTATCTTAAAAGTTCAAAAGAGATTTATAAGCCCTATGGACAACTCTCTACGGGTATTTTAGTCTTTCAAGACATCGCCGTTATTCCTATTTTAATTTTGATAGGGTTTTTAACGACCGAAGCTCATGAGAGTGTTTACGTGATTATAAAAGATACCCTCTTAAGTGCAGTAGTTGTTTTAGGACTGCTATTTATCGTAGGAAAGAGATTGATGACTTGGTTACTGCATTTCTCGGCTTCTTCAGAGCTTGATGAGCTTTTTATGGGTTCGGTTTTGTTTATAGTTGTAGGAGCATCTCTTCTTGCTCACTATATGGGATTTACCTATTCACTTGGAGCATTTGTAGCGGGAATGATTATCGCGGAGACGAAGTATCACCATAAAGTCGAAGCAGATATAGCGCCTTTTAAGGATATTCTTCTAGGAACATTCTTTGTAGTTGTTGGTATGAAGATAGATATAAATATGTTTGTCAATGAGATAGCTCTGATAGTTGTGATATTTTTAGCTGTATTGATTATAAAAAGTATCATTATTTATGGACTTCTTAGAATTACATCACCACATAGACACTCTTTAAAAACTGCATTGGCACTCTCTCAAGTAGGGGAGTTCTCTTTTGTTATTTTTGCACTTGCCGAGATGGGAGGGCTGCTTGACAAAGAGCTCTCGCAGTTACTCGTATTGATAGTTATTTTCTCTATGGTGGTAACGCCGTTTTTTATCTCTAGAATTAGTGCTTTTGTTGAGTACCTTAGTGGTAAGGTTGATAGTGAGTCTGATATGTCGGCACTCTCTACTCGTAGAGACCACGTTGTAGTGTGTGGGTATGGTGTAGTAGGAAAATTTGTAACAAAGCAGCTTGAGCAACAAGGTGCAAATTATGTAGTCATAGACAATTCCCACAAACATGTAAAAGAGGCACTTTCAGAGGGATTAGAAGCTTACTTGGGTGATGCATCAAAAAACTCTATTTTAAGTGCAATCCATATAGAAAATGCTGCAGCAGTTGTGGTGACTCTTGATAATGCTGAGAAGAAACAGCTTATTTGTGAGGCTATACTCAAGCATTCAGCTAACGCAAACTTAGTCGTGAAGGTTGTTTCTCTTGAAGAGAAAGAGAAGTTACAAGATATAGGGGTAACTTCAGTAGTTGATGGAAAGGTTGAGGTTGCTCGAGTACTAGTTGAGAGAATGAACTCTTGCCAACTAGTTTCCTCTTGAACCTGGTTTGATAGCTTCGCTACCATCTTTGCAGAGTGGACAACTGTCTGGTGCATACATTTCGAATGTGAAATCAGCCAGTGCAAAAAATGGAATATCTTGAGGTAGTTTACAGTTAGGCTGCGTTTGTACATCTGAGTTTTCGCGTTTACAAAAACCACGGTTTGCAAGTGCAGCTGCACCGACTATTTCACCGCCGAGTTCTTTTACTACCGCTGCAGCTTCCATAGCGGAGCCACCAGTTGTAATGATATCTTCACACATTAAAACTCTCTCGCCTTTTGCCACTTCAAATCCACGGCGAATATTCATAACGCCATCAACTCTCTCAGCAAATATAAAACGTACATCAAGAGCAGTAGCAAGTGCAAAACCAGCGATAAGACCACCAAGTGCTGGAGCACATACCGTGTCTATTTCAAGTCCCGATTCTTTTATTTGAGTAGCAAGAGCCTCAGCTAAAAGTTTTGCAGTTTTAGGATCTTCAAGCACTTTTGCAGACTGAAGATAAAATTGTGAGTGATTTCCACTACTAAGCTTGAAGTGTCCCTCTAAAAGAGCGTCAGCATCCATATATATTTTTTTTACGTCCATGGTCTCTACTCCCTTATACTTTAAGTATTTCCGCTTCTTTCTCTTTTAAAGTGCTATCTATAAGAGCGATAAACTTATCCGTAGTTTTTTGGATAGTCTCTTGAGCAGATTTTGACTCATCTTGAGTTATCTCTTTCTCTTTTTCAAGTTTTTTTATCTTGTCGTTCGCGTCGCGTCTATCGTTTCTGATAGATACTTTGGCATTTTCACCCATGCCTTTCATCTGTTTTACAGACTCTTTACGCTGATCAACTGTCATTGGAGGAAAAAATAGTTTGATTTGATCACCATCATTATTAGGTGTAGCACCAACATTTGCAGCAGAAATAGCACTCTCTATATCAGCTAAAAGGTTTTTTTCCCAAGGGTTTACTACGATTGTAGTTGCATCCGCCGCTAGTACGGAACCAACTTGATCAAGAGGTGTCGGTGTTCCATAATAATCGATTTTTACATTATCTAAAACAGAAACAAGTACTTTACCAGTTCTGAGTGTTTTAAAATCTCTGTGCATATGATCTACACTACCTTGCATTTTAGTGTCACAGTTGTCAAATATTTCGTTTAGCATTTTTAGTCCTTAGTTTGTGTGAAAAATAAAATTTTGTAATTGTAGCTAGAAATGTTTTAAAGTAGCGTAAAAATTTTGAAGAGTCTGTAGTCGCAGCTATTTAGCGACTACAGAAAGTGAGGGTTTATTTTGTAGAGTTGTTATCAGTAGTTGGAGTTGGAGCCGTTGGTGCTACAATATTTGTCTCTTCAACCATTGCGTCAAGAACGGAAGCTTGCGCCGCTTGAGAGTACATATAACCTAGGGTGATAGTGTTTACAACAAACAAAAACCCAATAGTAAATGTAGCTTTAGCTAAAAAACTATTAGGCCCCTTCGCCCCAAATACTGAGTCATTAGAACCACTGTAAGCTCCAAGACCAATGCTTGAACTTTTTTGTAAAAGCACAGCGATAACTAAGATAATAACTAAAACAATCTGTACGATGAGTAAAAGACTCGTTGTCATAAATAGATTCCTATATTTTAAAAGTGGCGAATTATATCTAAAAAAGCTTTTATTATCAAACTAACTCGTCTCAAAATACTAAGAGTTTAATTCATAGAGGAAAAAAAGGGTATAATTCCACAAAATAACAATTCTTTATAAAATGGTAGTCAATAATGAAAAACTTTGTAATAATAGCTTTAGTATTAGTTGTGGGACTTCTCTCTTTGCAGCTTTTTGTAGCACAAGAGGATTCCACTAAAGAGTCTCTTAAACCAATTATTTCTGTGAGTACATTTTCTCTTTATGACATTACTAAACACATAGCTGGTGATAGCATAGAGATAGTAAACATCTTGCCTTTTGGTGTAGATCCTCATAGCTTTGAGCCTACGCCAAAGCTTATGGCAAGTATCCAAAAGAGCTCTTTATCCATTTATAGTGGTGCTGGACTTGAGCCTTGGATTGAAAATATTATTTTTAAAAACAGATCAATTAACATGAGTAAGCACGTAAAATTAAGAGATTTAGGTGAAGAGGAGTCTGAACATCATAAGCACCATGACGATCATTGCATGCATAATGCTATTGACCCCCACTACTGGTTAGATTTTGAAAATATGAAAAAAGCTACTTCAGTTATAGCGGCAGAGCTTATAAAAATAGTTCCAAAAAATAAGAGTATATATCTTAAAAACAGAGACAATTATCTTAATATGCTGAAAAAACTAGATGAAACTTATGCACAAAAGTTGAACTCATGCAGAATAAATACAGTGATATTAAGTCATAACTCTATTGGTTATTTAGCAGCTAACTACAGGTTTCACGCTGAGTCCCTCAGTGGTTTGTCCCCTGAAGCTCATCCAACTCCATCAGATATCAAAAGAGTATTTCAAGAGATAGAAGAGGATGGGGTAAGTACTATCTTTTACGAAAACTTTGTGAGCAACAAGGCTATCAAGACAATAGCTAAGGATAAGGGCATCAAGGTTGAAGTGCTTCAATCATTAGGAAATATCACAGCAGATGAAGCTAGAGCTAACAAAACATATGAAGATATTATGTATCTAAATCTTCAAAAACTCTCTAAGGCTTTAGAGTGCCGTTAAAGTTTAGAGTACCAATTTTTGACGTTAAAAGTTTATCTTTTAGTGTTCGAGGTGTAGAGATTTTAAAAAACATATCCTTAGAGATTTTTAATGGTGAGTACATTGCCATTATCGGTCCTAATGGCGGCGGAAAAACTACACTTATCCGTATGCTCTTAGGATTGGAAAAACCAAGTTCTGGAGAGATCCGAATCTTTGGAAAAACTCTTAAAAAGTTCAAAGAGTGGAATAAAATAGGCTTTGTGCCTCAAAGAGCCTCTTTGGTTGATACGAACTTTCCAGCTACTGTTGAAGATATTGTAAAAATGGGCAGAGTGGCGAAACGTAATTTTTTTTCAAGCTTCTCAAAAGAAGATGAAAAGTTTACTCAAGACGCTATGGTTAAGATGGATATTTTAGATCTAAAAGATAAAATGGTTGGAACACTCTCGGGTGGTCAAAGACAGCGCGTGATGATAGCTCGTGCTTTAGCATCTTCTCCTGAGATACTTATACTAGATGAACCAAACACAGGTGTTGATATGGTTTCTCAGCAACGTTTTTACAGACTACTATCAAAATTAAACAGAGAAGATAACATTACAATAGTCTTCATAACTCACGACATCGGTGTTATTGCGGATGATATTGGAAGACTATTTACTATTAACCAGCAAGCTACGATATGTAATGACCCGAAAGAGATGCTTAGTTGTGAAGATATAAGTGCTCTTTACGGTATGGAAGCACATCTACTTCATAACCATAAACATGAGCACTAAGGTAGATATGAATGTTTGAGATATTAGAATACGAATTTATGCAAAGAGCTTTTATAGCTGGAATCTTTATAGCTACTCTTGCTTCAATCAGTGGAACATTTATAGTGCTTAAACGCTACTCTTTGATGAGTGAAACATTAGCTCACTCTGCTTTAGTCGGAGTTGCAGTTGGTTTAGTAGCAGGGTATAATCCACTCTGGGTTGCAGTGATAGTAGCGGTGCTATCAGCATGGCTTATAGAGTACCTAAGAAGCTCTTTTGCCCTATACTCTGATGCCATACTCTCCATAATACTTTCTGGCTCTCTTGCTCTTGCAGTAATAATTGTCTCTTTAGGTGGGGCATTTAATAACTCTCTCTTCTCATATCTTTTTGGTTCGATACTTTCGGTAACTGCTTCAGACGTTGTGACTATAATGTTATTTGGTTCTATCTCACTCGCACTTCTTTTACTTTTTACTAAGGAACTCTATTTTATCACTTATGATGAAGAGGTCGCAAAGACAAGTGGCATTAGAGTTAAACTATTAAACTTTTTATTGGTAACAGTAGTAGCCATCATCATAGCACTCTCTATACGAGTGGTAGGAAGCCTTTTGATAGGTGCCTTGATGGTTATCCCTACAGCGGCAGCTCTACAGTTTAGAGTAGGCTTCAAGCCAACACTACTCTTCTCTCTCTTTTTTGCAGTATTTAGCGTTGTTTTTGGTATTACACTTTCGTTTTATTTCTCTATACCATCAGGAGCGACAATTGTTCTGTGTGTTATAGCCATATTTATTTTATCTCTTATTGTAAATCGAAAATGAAAATAAGTACAGAGTTTTCTAAGCATGCAAGGGATTATAATTCTCAAAATATAATTCAAAAAAAAGTCATCAAAAAGCTTTTAAAAGATTTAACTTACAAGCCTAAGCAGATACTAGACCTAGGATGTGGAAGTGGTTCATTATGTGAAAGCATATCATGGAAGTATAAGCATTTTACAGGGGTAGACTTTGCTCCGGGGATGCTTGAACTTCATCCTAAGTCAGAATGCATTGAAGCTATATATGGTGACTTCAATGATGCAACACTTTTTGAAAATCTAAGCACTTATGAGTATGAGCATATATTTTCTGCTTCAGCACTTCAGTGGGCGACTGACTTAGGGAGTGTTTTTAAAAACATCAGCTCTCTTAACATTCCAGTTTCTCTTGCAATATTTACATCAGGGACATTTAAAACGCTGAATGAAACAGCATCGCTTGAGCCATTACTCAGAGATAAAGAAGAGATAGATAGATTGCAAAAAATATATTTGGATGCTAAATATGAAGTGGTAAGCTATAAGCTAGAGTTTGAGAGCACAAGAGAGATGTTTCAGTATATCAAACGAAGCGGTGTAAGTGGCTCAAGAAATGTACTGAGTTTTAAGCAAACGAAACAGCTTATGAGAGAGTACCCATTGAGTTATTTAGAGTTTGAAGTGGCATTTATTCGTTCTTAAGAGTAAGAAAAGAAGCTATCTCCCTAAAAAAGGAGGGAGATAGTTAAGGGTTAGTCATCGCTACCAAAGATACCGAAGAGTTGTAGAAGTGCAGTAAAGATGTTTAGAAAGTCTAGATAAAGTGCTATAGCACCATCTATTGGCGTTTCATAAGCACCACGCATGATGTTTTGAGTATCATAAATGACTAAGATACTAAATAAAACTACAACTGCACCAGAGATGATTACATGTAACATTGGATTACCAATGAAGATGTTTAAAATAGAAAAACCGATGATTACCAATAGGGCAATCATAAGAGGTTTTCCATAACCCGTAAAATCTTTAGTCGTTTTAATAGCATAAAAACTCATAACTCCAAAAACAACTGATGTCATAGCAAAAGCATTACCTATTATGGAAGCACCGCCACTCATACCAAGTGTACGTGCAAGTAAAGGTGCGAGCATAAGCCCTGTCATAAACACAAAACCAAACATTACTATTAAGTTAATACCTGGTTTGTGTTTCACAAATTGAAGTCCAATCAAAAGCCCTATTTCTAAAGCAAAGAGTGGCCAAAACATAGCGTGAATAGTTGCAGCAAGAGGAACACCTACGTAAGCACCAACAGCACCCGCCATCATAGAAGCAGCAAAAAGTTTATAAGTCTCTTTTACAAAAGAAACTATTTGAGTTTCACTACGACTAGCAGTTTCATAAGCAAAAGAGTCACCTCTTGCATAATCACGATCATATAATCCCATTGTTCTTCCTTTTTATATCTTGTAGATATATTATTATTTGTATATGAAATTTTATCAAATAAAGAGTTAATAGATAGCAACACAAATAAGCTTACATATAATGACTTTAAATAATGACTTTAAATCTAGTTGTTGAAATGATTATATCTTGTTCAATTTTATACACTCGAAAAAGAAAGTTTAAATATCCCCCAAACCTTAAGCTTCCTCTAAGCAACAACCCCCTATAATTCCCATCCACAAACAGAGACACCTTGTTTAAAACGGGTTACGGATCTTCGAGTTGAAGATTAAGAGAGATGTTTGAGATCATTGAAAACTAAGCAAGTAAGAAGACTTAATTTTAAC
>JAYEHI010000187.1:0-1890 GCA_034659455.1 Campylobacterota bacterium
CTTTGAACTCTGCACTATATGACTTTCTCTTTGTACTCATTTTTTATCCCTCACTTTATTGTTCTTATTTTATCTTATGCAATAAGAATGTTGTATTAAGTGGTTTGTTTTTCTGGGGACATTATAATTCAATATCACCTTTATGTTGTAGAAAAAATCAAAAATGGTATTAGCCGTGCTGAGAATGGTGAAGTTTCTTCACATCAAGATGCAAAAAAAAGAATGGCTAAATGGCTCTCAAACTAGAGTGCTCAGAAGAAGCTCTTGAAGATATAGAGTCTATTGCCACTTACATAGAAAAAGATTCCCACAAAATAAATTCTCATATAGTTATGGTATAATTTAGGTATGACATTTGAGTATGATGAAACAAAAAGCAGTATAAATAAGTCTAAACACAATATTGACTTTGAAGAAGCCCAGAAGTTATGGGAAGACCCGTACTCTTTTGAAATTCCATCTCCACAAAGTGAAGATGAAGATAGATATTTAGTTTTAGGACAAATAGATTCTAAAAACTATACTGCTATTATCACATACAGAGATATAAATATTAGAATTATTTCTGTGAGACGCTCAAGAGAAAAGGAGAGTAAACTTTATGAAAGCATCAGAGATAGATAAAATATTTGATGAAAATCAAGAAGATATATTAGAACATTTTGATACATCAAAAATAAAGATGATAAACGAAGAACCAAAAAGAGTAAATATTGACTTTCCTGCTTGGATGGTTCAATCTTTAGATAAAGAGGCTAAGCATGTAGGTGTAAGTCGTCAAGCCGTTATAAAAATGTGGTTAGCTGAAAAACTTCAAAGTTTAAACACTACTGCCGCAACTATATAACAAGTACAAGGAAACCAATAGAGGTCACTTGAAACTCATCAAGTTTTGTAGTACATAGGTTTAGACTCTTAGGCTTAAGAACTTAAAGCTAGAAAAACTGAAGTTTACCAAAAGTCTAACAAATCACAGCAAGAAAATATGTTACTCTAGCCTATTTACAGCTTTGCAAAGCTATCACCCCAACACTAAAACTCAAGTAACTACATAAAGGGATAAAGAGTTTATTGTCATACTCTGCAAACTCTGTCTTTTTTATCTTCTTAAAAACTCCGACCATGTTGAAGTCTCCAATGACTCTTATGAAAAATATCGCAGAGATACTCCATCCTAGATAGATGGAGAGTTCACTTACTTCTCCAAAGGCTAGAGTGTAAACGACAAACGTGAAGCCTAGTATGAGTATGGCGACTAAGAGAGTGAGTGCTTTACTTGGGTTGAGTAGTCTTTCTCCCTCTTTTGTAGGTAGAACAGCATCTAGTCCTTTCTCTCCACTGCATATAACGGAGTATCCGGACACCCATGTCGTTTCAGTTCGGACAGTTTAAGAAGAGATATTTTCTGTAGTGGAATTTTAGCATAAAGTGTCCGAATGCTTTTTCAGTATTCATCATTTTTGATGCTAGATTTGATTTTTCTCATAGATGGACCGCTGAGTTCAACTCTATGAGATGAGTGAATAATCCTATCTAAAATAGCATCTGCTATTGTATTATTATTGAGGTAGTTATACCACTCACTCACTGGAAGTTGTGAAGTGATAATTGTAGAGTTTAACTCTGTTCTATCTTCAATAATCTCAAAGAGATTTGTAGCATCATCAGCTTGCATAGGTGCCACTCCGAAATCATCAAGCACAAGAACTTTAAACCTTGAGTACTTTTTGAGAAGATTTGTATATGTTCCATCTAATCTTGCAATCTTAATCTCCTCTAACAGTGATGGAGTTCTTATATAGTAAACTCTATAACCATCAATGATTGCTTTATTCGCAAGTGCTTGTGCAAGATAGCTTTTCCCAGTACCTGTTTTACCTGTAATAATAA
>JAYEHI010000188.1:0-9559 GCA_034659455.1 Campylobacterota bacterium
TGAAGATTATATTATCATTATTATTTGTGTTTGGGCTAGCCTTTGCTAGTGATGCTACAATAGAAGTTATTAAAAAGGTTGATGCTTTGCCATCAATAGCTATTGAAGACTCTTCAATCAGTTATGATGACACTTTTAAACTACAGTTTTTTAAATCCTTAGTCGCTGACTTAAATGTTTTATCTCTTTTTAATGTGGATAGATTTCATCGCTCTACGCATTTTAATAACACTGATGTTATAGTTGAAAATAAAGATATGAACTATATTCTACGTTATAAAATGCATGAGGATGATAATGGTGCTTTAAATGTAGATATTAAAATTATAGAGGGATCCCTAACCGTTTTTAATAAGAGTTATAAAGTTGGAAAGAAAAATATCTATATGTTTATATCTCATGCAATCGCTTATGATATTAATGAATATATGGGTGAACCATCAGTTGAGTGGATGAAAAGAAAGGTTATTTTTTCTCGTATTATTGGAGCTAAAAAAAGCGAGTTAGTAATCGCTGATTACTCTTTGTCGTATCAGCACGTTATAGTAAAAGGTGGCTTCAATCTATTCCCAAAATGGGCTAACTATGAGCAAAGTGCATTTTATTATACATCTCTTGATGGGCTGAAGCCAACACTTAAGCGAGTAGATATTAAAACGGCTAAGATATCAAGTATATTGTCATCGGATGGAATGCTAGTCTGTTCAGATGTCAGTAGAGATGCTAAAACACTACTCTTAACTATGGCAATAAACGGCCAACCGGATATTTATACTTATTATGTAGATACAAAAAAGTATAAACGCGAAACTGTATATGGCGGAATAGATGTAAATGCACAGTTTATGGAGAAAAATAGAATTATATTTATCTCTTCGAGATTAGGCTACCCTAACGTGTTTTCTAAAAGACTTGACACAAAAGAAATTGAGCAGATGGTTTATTATGGAAAGAGTAATTCCGCTTGTAGCTCTAATGGAGAGTATATAGTTTATAAAGCAAGAGAGAGTTCAAATGCTTTTGATAAAAATACATTTAATTTGCACCTAATTTCTATGAAAACAGATTTTATCCGACGTCTTACAGCAACGGGTGTGAATGAGTTTCCTCGATTTTCAAGAGATGGTGATGCTATTCTTTTTATAAAAAATTATAAAAAACAGAGTTCTATTGGAATTATTAGATTAAACCATAATAAAAACTATCTTTTCCCACTTAAGTATGGGAAAGTTCAGTCTATGGATTGGTAAAGTGCTAATTCAGTTATAATATTTAATCTTTTTTAGGTATAATAATTCAATTTTAAAGATATAGAGGAAATCAAATATGAAAAGTATAGTACTTTCAAGTGTTGTAACGGCACTTTTAGTTTTTAGTGGATGTAGTTCAAAAGAACCTGCTGTTGATACAGAGTCAAAAAAAGCTCCAGTTGAAGAAGTGGTTGCTCAAGAAGTTGAAGCTGTTGAAACTGAAGCAGTTGCAGCGTCTGATAGCATGGTTGAATCATCATCAAACTCTTTGGATCAAATGAGTATGAGTGATGTTGAATCTCAGCTTTCATCTGTATTTTTTGCATTTGATAAATTTGACCTAAATAGCAAAATGCAAGAAAAAGTTACTGCAGCTGCTGAACTTGGCAAAACAGATGCGAGTGCATTTAACGTGAAACTTGAAGGTAATTGTGATGAGTGGGGTAGTGACGAGTACAATTTCGCTTTAGGTCTTAAAAGAGCTGTAGCGGTTAAAGATGCACTTGTAGCTGAAGGTATTGAAGCTTCTCGTATTTCTATGGTAAGTTATGGCGAAAGTAACCCTACATGTTCTGATAAAACTAGTGAGTGTTACGCTCAAAATCGTCGTGTAGATTTTAAACTTCTTCCATAGTTATAAGCTAATGAAGTTCAGTAGTAAAGTAGTTATACTCTCTACTGTATTCCCTATTTTTTTGTCAGCTGCCGAACCCTCCGCGTTTGGAGCTGGAGATCTTGATAGTCCGAACCCTTATGGACTGACTTCCAATGAAAAAGTTATATTAGATACAAAAAAAAGATTGCACAAGGTTTCTGTTAAGAGCAATAATCAAGAAAATAAACTTGATTCATTAAGAGAAAGAATAGATGGTTTACAGAGTGTTATAGAGAGTCTAAGTCGAAAAGCTCACAATAATAAAATAAATATTCTTAAGCAAGATGAACTCAATAAACTTAAAAATGAAAATAGCAGCGAGTATGAGAAGCGCTTAAGTGAGATAGTACAGGTAAATACGGCAACGATAGAGGAGCATAAGGTTTTACTGCAACAGCATAAAGCTTTGATGGCTGAAATGTCTTTGCTTGTAGATACTATAAATACTAAATATGTTTCAAAAGAGGAATTTAACCTTCTTGTAAAAGATGTGAATAAATTTAAATCATTAATTGCTAAAGAGTTAAAGAGCAGTTCAAAGAAAGGATCGAGTTCAAAATCTAATGTTAGCTCTGCCGAATTATACAGGATTGCTAATGCGAACTTCAAGAGAAAGTACTATACGGACGCTATAAAAAACTTTGAACTACTTATAAAGAGAAACTACAAGCCAGCATATTCGCACTATATGATTGGTGAGATGAACTATAGAAGAAAGAACTATTCTAATGCGATTTCATATTTTAAAAAGAGTTCTTCTCTTTACTCTAAGGCAAAGTATATGCCAACGCTTATGTTACATACTGCAGTTAGTATGAGAAAAACAGGTGACAAAAAACATGCAAAAGTTTTTTTTGAAGCCATAGTTAGTAAATATCCCGATTCTGTTGAAGCTGAAGAAGCAAGTACATATCTTCAGCCCTAATATATAATATTATGATAAAATCGCAAAAAATAATTTAAAGGAACTTAAAAATGGCAATAGAAGCAAATCAAGTAGTATCATTAGAATACGAAGTAAAAGATGGAGATAAAGTAGTTGATAGTAATGTTGGTGGAGCACCATTAGTATTTATGTTTGGCAAAGGTCAAATTATTCCTGGTTTAGAAGCTGGAATTGTTAATATGGAAGCTGGTGAAAAGGCCGATGTTCTTGTGAAGCCTGCGGATGCTTATGGTGAATATAATGCTGAAGCGACTCAAGAAGTTCCTGCAGATCAGTTTGCTGGTATTGAACTAGAGCTTGGTATGACACTTTATGGTCAAGCAGAAGATGGAGCGACTACACAAGTTACTGTAAAAGAGATAGGTGCAGAGACTGTAACTATTGATTTTAATCATCCTTTAGCTGGAAAAGAGTTAATGTTTAGCGTGACTTTAAACAGTGTTAGAGACGCTTCAGCTGATGAAGCAATGACTGGTGTCCCTGCTGAAAATAAACCAGCAGAAGGCGAGAGTTGTGGTACAGGCTGTGGCTGTCACTAAGTTCGTAACTGCCTCAGAAGCTTCTTATCAGGCTTTTAAAACTGCCACTCTTTTAAAAACGCTTACGGTAAATGCCCTGATTATGGGGGAGGTAGGTGTTGGAAAAAGAAGTTTGGCATCTTTCATACTTCCTGATGCATCACAATTTGATGCATCAAATTTTGATGAACTAATTACAGCTTTAGAGAGTTGTAATGAAATAGTTATCACAAATATTGAAAATTCCCCGAATATCAAACGTCTTGTAGATACTATTAAAGAGAATGGTGTAAAAGTTATAGCAACTTCCAAACAATCTTTTACTAACGAATTTATAGATGAGATGTTTAGTGTTAAGTTTGATATTCCACCCCTTAAAGAGAGAGATGAGGACGTAAAACTACTAGTAGAGTCCTTTACGAAAGAAGCATCTCAGTTGTTTGGTGGTAATAAAGAGTTTAATATTAAAAATTTCAAACCAGATTTAAGTCAAAATGCGAAGTCTTTGAGGCACCAGGTTATGATTAATTTTCTTTTACAAGACATTCAAGATAATGAACTTATGGAAATTATTGAGAATTATCTGTATGAAAAGATGGGGTCAAATAGCGACTATAGAAAATTTTTATATCTGTATGAAGTCCCTTTAATCAAATCTGGACTAAGTAAATTCAAGTCCCAACTACAGTTATCAGACAAGTTGGGTTTAAATAGAAATACATTGAGAAAAAAAATAGCGGATAATAAGGACTATTTATAGTTCCCTACGGGGTAAAGGAGACTTCCAAAGAAGTACTAAAACTCTACTCATAGCCTTGGCTAAAGAGTGAGTTTAAGCAAAGGAGATTAAATGAGTAAAATAGCGATGATATTTGCAGGACAAGGTTCGCAAGCAGTGGGGATGGGAAAAGATTTTTATGAAAATAGTGAAATAGCACGTGAGATGTTTGCAAAAGCTGGTGAAAGAATAGGCGTAGATTTTGAAGAGTTGATTTTCCAAGAGAATGAAAAGCTAGGTCAAACAGCGTATACACAGCCGGCTATTTTATTAGTCCAGATGATTGCTTACAAGTTATTTCGTGATGCTTGTCCAGATGTGAAAGCTGAGCTTTTTTTAGGGCACTCTCTAGGTGAGTTTTCTGCACTATGCGCTTCTGGTGCTATAGATTATGTAGACGCGGTCGAGTTAGTGCATAACCGTGGTGCATTCATGCAGTCTGCTTGTGAAGGCAAAGAAGCTGGGATGATGGTTCTTGTTGGTCTTGATGATGAATCTGTTGAGAAGGTGTGTTCTGATGCTCAATCTGAAGGTAAAAAAGTGTGGCCTGCAAACTATAACCAAGATGGACAACTTGTTGTCGCTGGAATGAAATCAGACTTAGTCTCTTTAGAGCAGACATTTAAAGATGCTGGAGCTAAGCGTGCACTCTTACTTGATATGTCCGTTGCATCTCACTGTGAGATTTTAACGCCGGCTCAAGAACCACTTGAAAAGTTGATGGAGAAAATGGTTTCTGATAGTTTTAGCGCTCCTGTTGTATCAAACGTTACAACAACTTCATACAGTACAAAGTCTGATGCGGTTGCTCTTTTAAAAGAGCAACTTGTTAAACCCGTTAAATACAAACAGTCTATTTTAGCTATAGCAAATGATGTTGATATGGCTATAGAGTTTGGTAATGGCATAACACTTAAAGGCTTGAACCGTAGAATTGCTAAGGAACTTAAAACTCTCAATATATCAGATATGGCTTCTTTAGAAAAAGTAAAAGAAGAAATCTGCTCCTAGAATGAGAATTACTCTTGCACAAACATCTCCTAAGTTAAACCGTTCTAACTTAGGGGAAATTTTAGAAGTTGTTAGAACTGTTAGAAGCGATAGTGATATCATTGTTTTTCCTGAGCTCGCACTTAGTGGCTACATGCTCCAAGACAAACTCATTGAAGATGCTTGGCATAAAGATGAACTAGAAGTGATTAACGAGTTGAGTAGAGATATTGACATTGTCGTAGGCGCCGCGTTAAAGGATGGAAACTCTTTTAGAAATGCAGCACTCTATTTTAGTAAGGGTAAACTACTAAGTCAGCACAATAAGGTGCATCTTCCAAACTATGGAATGTTTGAGGAGGCTAGGTACTTTGAAGCAGGTGACCTATTTGAGAGTTTTCTTGTGGGAGAAAAAAGAGTCTCGATGGTTGTGTGTGAAGATCTTTGGCATAAAAACGTTCATCACGATTTAATAGAGCAAAACCCCGATATTATCATTGCTCTTGTAGCATCTCCAGCTCGTGGTTTTAGTGATGATGGCTTAGAAATTGAAGCTAAATGGTTGAATATTATTAAAACGGTAGCAAAAGAGTGTAGTTCTACACTTGTTTTTGTAAATAGAGTAGGGTTTGAAGATGGCCTTGGTTTTTGGGGTGGAAGCTGTTTAGTTGACTCAAATGCTAATGTAGTTCATAAACTTCCTCACTATCAAAATATTATAAAAACATTTCAAATATAGGAAATATAATGACTAAAATAGCGATTATGGGCGCAATGCCAGAAGAGATTACACCAATACTTAAGATTATTGGTGAGTATAAAACTACTGAGTATGCAGGAAATAGCTACTATGAGGCGACTTATAAAGGTTGTGAACTTGTTATTGCTCATTCTAAAATAGGAAAAGTTTTTTCAACACTTACGGCATCAACTATGATTGAGCATTTTGGATGCGAAAAGCTACTTTTTTCAGGAGTTGCTGGTGGAATCAACCCTTCATTGAAGATAGGAGATTTGATAGTTGCTAGCAAGCTTTCTCAGCACGATTTAGATATTACGGCATTTGGACATCCTATGGGTTTTGTTCCAGGGGGTTCTGTATTTGTTGAGGCGGACAAAGAACTCATAGCACTCTCAAAAGTAGTAGCTTTAGAGCTTGGTAAAACAGTTCAAGAGGGTATTATAGCGACAGGTGATCAGTTTGTGCACAGTGAAGTAATTAAAGATGAGATAGTTAAAAACTTTAACGCCGATGCTTTAGAGATGGAGGGCGGTAGCGTTGCTGTTGTATGTAATGCATTAGATACTCCTTTCTTTATTTTACGAGCAATAAGCGATACGGCTGATACGGATGCGTCTTTCTCTTTTGACGAGTTTATGGAGTCGAGTGCTGTTATATCAGCTGAGTTTGTAATGAAAATGGTAGACTCCATTATTAAGAATGAAAAGTAAAGACTAGGTTTGTACATTGAGTAAACAAAAGTTTATTATCCCATCTAAAAAAATTATGTCAAAACTTGGTAAAACAAATGCCGAGTTCAAGCTTATAGAAGAGGGCGATAAGATACTTGTTGGTCTGAGTGGCGGTAAAGACTCACTTACAATGATTCATGCTATGAGGGAGCAGCAGCGTCGTGCTCCTTTTAAGTTTGAGTTTATTGCGGTAACCGTTGGTTATGGTATGGGTGAGAACTTTGATAAACTCTCCGCTCACTGTGAGGCTAATGGCATAAAGCACGTTATTCGAGATACTCAAACTTATGAGCTTGCTAAAGATAAGATTCGTAAAAATTCCTCTTTTTGTAGTTTCTTCTCTCGGATGAGAAGAGGTTATTTATATAGTGTAGCATTGGATTTGGGATGTAACAAGGTAGCCCTTGGTCATCATATGGATGATGCTGCAGAGAGTTTTTTTATGAATTTCATATATAATGGTCAGATGCGTTCTTTAGCTCCGCGTTATACCGCTGAGAACGGTTTAGTAGTTATAAGACCATTGATTCAAATGCGTGAACGCCAACTCTCTGCGTTTGTATTAGACAATGGTATAGAGGCTATAGGCGATGAGGCTTGTCCAGCCATGCGCTTTGACATTAAGATGCCTCATGCAAGGGCAAATATGAAAACTATGCTCCACAAGATGGAAGAGGAGTTTCCGCAACTCTTTACGTCTTTAAATGCAGCATTTAAAAATATAAGTGTTGATAGCTTCTTTATGCAAGAGCCTTTTGATAAAGAGATAATAGAAGAAGAGTCTAAATAGGTTCTTCTTCGTAAATCACACATGTATGGGCAAGTAAATCATGTAAGCCTCGTTTATCCCTCCTAAAAGCGACAATAAAAAATCCCATGAGAAACACTAAAGTTGATACTATGTAACCAAGAGATCGAGTCAATGCCTGTTTATTGTCAATATCTTCAAATGTAAGAGCATCTACTATTTTTATTTTAACAAATTTTTTTCCAGGAGTAGCTCCACGCCAGCGTTTCCAGAAAATCATAGTTACCATTAAAACTGAAACTTCAAATAGTAATTCCCACATTATAGAAGTTTGAGGCTGTTTATCTAATGCATGAGTATTACCGCTCATAGCCATTTGTATGTTTTGTTGGTATTGTGAAAAATCAAACCAGTTGCCATCGCTTAAAAAGTAAATAACGATTCCAACTGGTAGAGCGAGAAAAAGAGTATCTAGAAGCGAAGCAAGAAAACGAATCCAAAAACCGGCATATCTTACTTCATGCATGGCTGATTATACGTGGTAGTTTGGAGCTTCTTGTGTGATGATAACGTCATGTACATGAGACTCTTTAAGTCCAGCTGAAGTTATCTCAACAAATTCCGCTTTGTCCCAGAACATCTCGATTGTTTCACTTCCACAGTAGCCCATAGATGCGCGAAGTCCACCCATCATCTGGTGAACTATGCCAGAGATAGAGCCACGAAATGGAACACGACCCTCTATACCTTCTGGAACAAGCTTATCAGCTGCGGTTCCCTCTTGGAAGTATCTATCATTTGAACCTTTTTGCATTGCTCCAATAGATCCCATTCCACGGTATGATTTGTATTGACGACCTTGAAACATGATAGTCTCGCCAGGTGATTCCTCTGTACCAGCTAAAAGCGATCCAGCCATCACACAGCTAGCTCCAACGGCTAGTGCTTTAGATATATCACCAGAGTATTTGATTCCACCATCGGCGATAACGGGAACGCCATGTTTACGAGCTGCCTCAGCACACTCATCAATTGCAGAAATCTGAGGAACACCAACGCCAGCTACGATACGAGTCGTACAGATAGAACCAGGACCTATACCAACTTTAACTGCATCTGCACCAGCTTCGATTAGTGCTTCAACAGCCTCTTTTGTAGCGATATTTCCAGCTATGATATCAACTTCCATACTCTCTTTTATTTTGCGAACAGTATCTATGATGCCTTTTGAGTGTCCATGAGCAGAGTCAAGAACTAGAACATCAACACCAGCGTCCACAAGAGCTTTAGCACGATCAAACTGACCAACACCAATAGCACCACCAACGACTAGACGCCCAAAAGCGTCTTTATTTGAGTTAGGGTACTCTATGCGTTTTTTGATATCTTTAATAGTAACAAGACCTTTTAAGAAACCTTCTTGATCAATAATAGGTAGTTTTTCAATTTTATGTTGGTGCATGATATCTGCGGCATCATCAAGGGAGATGCCTTTTTCAGCAGTGATGAGAGGCATTTTAGTCATTGTCTCAGATGCAAGTTTACGCATATCTTTTTCAAAGCGCATATCACGATTTGTTAATATACCAAGTAGCTTATTGTGACCATCTACAACAGGAACACCTGATATTTTATATTCGTTCATAAGTACTTCAGCATCAGCTAAGGTAGCATCGGGATGGACAAAAATAGGATCGATAATGATACCACTCTCTGATTTTTTAACTTTAGTAATCTGTTTACATTGAGTTTCGATATCCATATTCTTGTGGATTATACCTATTCCACCAAGTCTAGCCATTGCAATAGCTGCACGGTGCTCTGTAACTGTATCCATAGCCGCTGATACCATAGGAATCTTAAGCTTGATGTTACGAGTGAGTTTACTCTCTAATGATACCTCTTTTGGCAATACTTCAGAATATTGTGGTACTAATAATACGTCTTCAAACGTTAGTGCGCGTTTACGAATTCTCATGGGGTTCCTTTGATAAGAGTTGAATCATATAATTTTATAGAAATTCTGCGATTATAGCTGTTTAGTTGTTAAAAAGAGGTTAACTTTTTTTATAAATGCACCAACTGTTTAATGAGACTTTAGAGGCTCAGGCTTACCAAAATGATAGCCTTGGGAATAGTCGACTCCTAAATCTTTTATCATGTTAAATACCAATTCATTCTCGACATATTCCGCAACTGTT
>JAYEHI010000189.1:0-1883 GCA_034659455.1 Campylobacterota bacterium
TCTTAACAACGAGTGAAAGAAAAAACACCTTTATGGTACAGACCATGATAAACAGAGAAGAGGCTCATATAGACTCACTCTCAGAGGAGTTTGCACAAGCTGAGATATTTGAGAGAGACCTTCATGAAATGTATGGCATAGAGTTTATAGGAAACGAAAACCTCAAAGAGTTGAGTTTAGAAAACTGGGTGCACACCCCACCACTTCGTAGGGAGTTTGACACTCTAGAGTTTGTCAACAATAACCTCACATTCCGTGAAGGAAGAGATGACAACATGGATGTCAAAAAAGAGACTAAACGAATACGTGCTGAGAAAAAAGCGGCAAAAGCGGAAGCTAAAAAGCTTGAAGAGGAGAAACAAGCTAAAGAGGAGGAGTCAGAAGATGGAGAATAAACACATTACCATTTTTCATGGTCCTCAACACCCTGGTATCACTGGAAATATGTCAGTGGAACTCGACCTCATCGGTGAGACAATTCAAAAAGCGACTACTCATGTTGGTTATCTGCATCGTGGTTTTGAGAAGCTCATAGAACGCCGAACGGTCATCCAAGCTTTTACCATAGTCTGTCGTATCTGCGTTCCCGAACCAGACCCTAATGAAGCTAACTTTGCTATGGCTGTAGAGGAGCTTACAGGTTTAGAGGTAAGCAAACGAGCACAATATATAAGAGTTATGGTACTTGAACTCTCACGCTTACAAGCACAGTTTTTATGGATGGCTGGACAGAGTGGAAGTGTAGGAATCTATGCAGTTGGTCAGTGGGCTATAGCTGACCGTGACCTCATACTTGACCTGTTTGAAGAGCTTACTGGTGCTCGCGTTTACCACATGTACATCTATCCTGGTGGTGTTCGTCGTGACTTACCAGAGGGGTTTTTAGAGAGAGTCTCTAAACTTCTTGCTTACATGAAAAAAAGACTTAAAGATTATGATGATATTTTCATAAACAACGCAAGTTTTAAAAATCGTGCCATTGGTGTTGGCGTCATAAATGCAGACGAAGCTGTCAAAAATGGCTATGTTGGTCAAGCTCTTCGTGGTTGTGGCATAAAAGCCGATGTTAGAAAAGATGCTCCCTATCTTGTTTATGATGAGTTGGAGTTTGAAGTACCCACACAAACAGAGGGTGATGTTTTTGCCCGTGCACTTGTTCGTCGTGCAGAAATGGATCAAAGTCTCAATATACTAGAACAAGTCGTAGCAAAAATGCCAAGCGATGGTGACATTATGACGAAGCTCCCTACACATAGAAAGTTTAAACTTCCCAAAGATGATACTTGGGTAAAAGTAGAATCTGCTCGTGGAGAGTTTGCTTACTACATGGCTGGTGATGGAAGTGAAAATATACGACGTATGCAAGTTCGTGGACCCTCACTCGTTCATGCCTACACACTTTTAGAGAAACTTTTAGTTGGGGCTGAGCTGAGTGATGTTGCACTTATAATGAACTCTTTGGGGATTTGTCCTCCTGAGATTGAGAGGTAAAAAGATGAAATGGTCTATAGATGTAAAGGGGACGCTCTCCCCACTTAAAATACTCAATGCTTTTTGGCAAAAACCAAATACTATCGCTTATCCTACCATAAAAAAAGAGACAGTAAGTGGATACCGTGGTTTTCATACTAATGTTTTAAATGACTGTATCGGTTGTGCAAACTGTCAGGATGTATGTATGAATGATGCTATCGACATGATAAAAGTCGATAAAGAGTACAATCCTAAAAACTCCTCTCAATGTATCCCGCGTATAGATTATGGAAGATGTTGCTGGTGTGCTCTATGTACGGATGTTTGCCCACCTGATAGTCTTAAACTAGTAGAAGAGTACATAAAAGTATCTAAAAACGCTAGTGATTTCTTGTATATGCCAGAGGATA
>JAYEHI010000190.1:0-1875 GCA_034659455.1 Campylobacterota bacterium
TACCTATGTAGGTACTAGAGGTGTAAAGCTCTCTAGTATTAGTTTTGGTGTAGATATGGATCCTTCGGTTATAGATATCCCAAGCATTTCACAATCATACTATGTAAAAGAAGCGGGATATGGAGAGCTTGGTCTTGCTAAGGTTTTTAATCTCTCGGCTTACTTTTTTACCTTTCCTATTTCGCTTCAAAGAGAGTCGCTCTATGCAAAATATAGATATTACGATATAAAAAGTTATGCTGCACAAAAATACAATGCAAATGAAACTCGAGTAGGCTTAACACTCTCTACTGTATTGATGAACTCCTTACCCTTTCCCTTAAGCTTCGAGTATATACATAACGATGCTACATTTGTTGAAGATACAAGTAGGGTAAGAGTGCTTTTTGGAGCGAGCTTTTAAAGTAGTTGTGTTATAATTTAATAAAAAATAGTAGAGGTTGAATAATGCCATTGGAGTATCAGTTCATTATCGGTGGTGTAATTCTTTTAGCATTGTTAATGCTATTTTTTATATTTTTCACTTCAATGAAAAGAAAATATCTACACGAGATAGATAAACTACATACTGAGATAAAAAACCTTCAAAAAAAGTCTGAATTATCAGAATTAGAGTTTAAAAAACTTGACGCATCTAAGCACGACACAAGTTATACAAGCAATCAGATTCAAAAGATTAAAATCTTAGAAGAGGAGATACTAACCCAACGAGATCGTATTCAAGATGCTAAGCTCATAGCGCAAGACGCAAGCAAGGTAAAAGCTAAGTTTTTGACAAATGTGAGCCATGAGATACGCACACCGATGAACTCTATTTTGGTTTTTGCAAAACTGCTCTCGCAAGAACTAAGCGATAAGAAGTTTTTAGGCTACGCTAACAACATTGTTCAATCAGGACACAAACTACTGAGAATACTTGATGATATTATAGAACTCTCAAAGATAGAGACTGGTGGATTTGAGGTGCATAACGGTGCAGTTGATATAAATAGTCTTCTTGAAGATGTAGTTTTAGAGCAGAAGAAGCTAGCTATCAAGAAAGGTTTGCAGTTAACATTAGAAATCGATGAACAGCTACCCACTACTTTAGTGCTAGACACTCAAAAAGTCAAAGAGATACTTCACAACTTAGTAGGAAATGCTCTTAAATTTACACAAAAAGGCTTTGTTAAGCTTCGAGTAAAAGTTCAAAAAATCGACGTAGAGAAAAATAGCGTCGATTTTTCCATAATAGTCGTAGATAGTGGAATTGGGATAGAGAAATCAAAACAAGAGCAGATATTTAAAATATTTGAAGATAGAGAAGATGACACGGAGATAGAAGCACAAGGAACGGGACTAGGACTCTCAATCAATAAAAAAATGGCAACCTTGATGAACGCTTCATTGAGTGTAGAGAGTGAAGTGGCAAAAGGTTCGCGTTTTACTTTCACACTTTATGATGTTGAGATTATTTTAAAAAGTAGACTTGAGGGAGATGAAGAGCTGAGTGTTGACTTTTCACTTGTGAGTCCCGAGGGTGCTCATGTTTTAGTGATTGATGAGCAAGAGGATTGTAGAAAAACTCTAACTGACGCCTTTGAGGGAACTGCGGTTAGCGTCTCTAGCTATGACAATCCTAGAGACGCAATTGAGGCGCTCAAGGTTGAAGATGTTGATTTGATATTTATCGATATTGATATATTTATCGTTGATGAAAACGCCGTTTCAAAATTTTTAGCGCGTATATCTAAGGCACCAGTTGTAACATTAACTGCTTCAAGCGTTAGAGGCATAGTGTTTGATGAGAGTGGAGCAAGGGTTGTAGGACACCTTAAAAAACCTATCTCTAAAGTAGAACTATTTAAAATATCGATAAAAGAGCTTAATAGCTCT
>JAYEHI010000191.1:0-1870 GCA_034659455.1 Campylobacterota bacterium
TAGCCTCTTTTACTATTTCGCCATACTCATGAAGAAAGAAATGACCCGGAATAATGTCAATGTAGCTATTTGCAATCCCGATAAACGGCTTGTCAAAATCTTCATCCTTAAGACCTGTTGCACGTAGTAGTGAACGGTGAGGGGCTTTATCAAACCCTTTTTTAATTATGTCACTTCTCATCTAAAAATCCTTATATATAGTTTGCATTATTTATTATAAATGCGATTATACCACTTTTTTTAAAATTTGCGTTAAAAACTCTTTACAAATAGGAAATTACCCGCTATAATTCCGGCTCACTTACAAAGTTTGTAAGAGTTTGGAGTGCGGGAATAGCTCAGCGGTAGAGCATAACCTTGCCAAGGTTGGGGTCGCGAGTTCGAACCTCGTTTCCCGCTCCATTTAACTTTACATAATAAAAACTGTGATTTCATAGCAGATGCCCGGGTGGCGAAATTGGTAGACGCAGGGGACTTAAAATCCCCCGGTAGCAATACTGTGCCGGTTCGAGTCCGGCCCCGGGCACCATTGATATGAAAAATTGACTGGTGCCATCGCCAAGTGGTAAGGCCGTAGCCTGCAAAGCTATTATCCCCAGTTCAAATCTGGGTGGCACCTCCAGTTTTATTTTTTATGTTATAATACTACATCGTGGATCTTTGGCAGAGTTGGTCGAATGCACCGGTCTTGAAAACCGGCGAGGGTCACACCTCCCAGAGTTCGAATCTCTGAGGGTCCACCACTTCTAAACACAAAACAAACCCCTAAAACAAGCACTTTAACAACTACTTTAAGTTTACAAACAAACACTCATTGGTAACCTATTGGTAACCATTATTTAAAAAGCTACCTTTTTACTACCTATACAAAACTAACTTATTTTTTATAACTCTCAAGAAACTCAAACCTAATCTGCTCTACAACACAAGCCAACTCTAAACTAAACAAGTTTTTTCTGTATTGAGTCTCTAAGCTATGCAAATACTTTAAGTACTCGATAGCTCTCTCTTTTGTCATTATGCAATTCTCTTATTAGCTCTTGTCACTACAGTAGTACATCCATACTTTGCTTTTATATCGTCCATACTCTTCTGTTTAGGGTTTCGTCCTTTCATCTCTCCGTAGTACCACTGTTTCTTTTTACTAGCCCACTTAAACTTTAACTCTTTTAGAATCTCTTTAATAGCTTTGGTTTCACCACTCAACCAAATCCACGAACCAACAACCTCGATAATTAGATTCTCATAGTGTAGAATCTTAGATATAACCTTTTCAAGCTCTAGGTCAAACTCTGCATCATCCTCTACTATGATTCCATTTTCTAAAACATAGTTATATACTGCGTTTAAAATTTTAAACTCTTCAGTTGATCCTCCTACATCAGGATGTAATTTTCTAGCTAGATTCTTATATACCTTTTTAGCCTCATTAATCCCATCAACGCCAAAAAACTCTTTTTCAATTTCTGCTTTTGTCATCTCTCAACCCCTTTTTTAAACTTTTTATTAATGTTTTGAAAAACATTATCGCTAATAAGCGAAACGCTCTTCTCTCTTGCTCTTCAAAACATTCTTTTTGGCAAAAAACCTTTTGATTACCCTTTGCTAATCGTGCTATGACTAAAAATAAACTGAGTGAATAGTCATTTTAGTTTTAGTTATGGCTCGATATGCTTTTTGGGTTTCTAAAGTTTTATGACAAATAGATAAAAATTTACGATAGTAAATCACTATGGAGAGTAACGACCAACAGTTCCCTTTCGGATGAAAGGGTTAGGGATAGTGAGGACAATCAACTAAAGAGCTGTGCCGTAGGATGGTTAATATAACACAACATTCTTTTAAACGCAGTGTAAACTTTGCTCGTAAC
>JAYEHI010000192.1:0-1863 GCA_034659455.1 Campylobacterota bacterium
GTTTGAAGCTCACTCTCCTCTTTTGTTCTTTGTGTTTGGATGGTTTGAAGCTCATAAGATAGCTGTTCTAGTTCTGTGCTAAACTGAGCTATCTTACCCTTTTGTAGCTCCTCTATGGTGCTATATAGTATGCCCAAAACATTGTCGTACTCTTCGAGTAGCGGTCTTGTACAGGTCGGACAAGCTGAGGATGCACCTAGGTTTTGGATCTTCTGTATCTTCTCATTTGTATCGCTTATGACTCTGCGCTCCGCTGAGAGTCTGGCGTTTAGCTCTCGCTCTTTTTTTTGCGTCTGCGTTTGTCTCTCTTTTAGTGTTAAGAGCTTTTTGTTTTGCAACTCTTGACTCTTTAAAAGGGACTCATAAACGCCACACTCTTTTTCTAAACTCTCACTATCTTTTTGAGCTTTTTTGTACTGCTCTCTGAGTTCATCTTGCTCTTTTTCCAAGCCCTCTTTTTTGAGGTGAGACTCTTTAGCACTCTCCTGCATTTTAAGTGCTTCTTGCAGCTTTGTGTACTCCTCTTTGACAGATGAGAGCTTTTGTAGTTCTTCAGCTTTTTGTGCTAACTCTTGAAGCTCGTTTTGGAGTTTTTTTTCTCTCTCTTGTTCTGAGGAGAGTCTGCTTTTGAGAAGTTCTATCTCACTCTGCGCTTTTTGTTTCGACTCTTTTGTTTTTACAAACAAGTCTAGCTCTTTTTTGAGCTTCTCTTCTACTACTTTTGTCTCTTGAAACTCTAGCTCTTTGGTGTTTAACTCTTTAGCGAGACTCTCTTGAAGAGTTTTTATCTCTACTAGTTGTGTCTTTTTTGCTGTGAGTTCCTCTTCACCCAAAAGCACTTCATCAAACGCGGAGATAGTCCGTTTAAGTTCACGACTCTTCTCCACTAACTCTTTTTCTATGAAGTCTATTTTTTCTAGTCCCAAAAGACGACGAATCATCTTTTTTCTATCTTCATTTTTAAGTGTGCTGAGACTCGTCAACTCTTTTTGAGAGGCGAAAAGTGTATGCATAAAAGCATCTTTACTCATCTTTGTAAGTGCAACTATGGCATTTGTTACTTCTCTCGCTCCACTTGTTGTAAGCTCTTCGTTTTTGTAGAGCTTGGCATTTGCACTCATGGCTTTTCCACGAAACTCTCTCACGACCCTGTATTCGTCCGAATCAAACTCAAAAGAGAGTTCAACAACTACTATATCTTTGGTAGTGGCATTTGCGTTTCGTACAAGCTCTTTAACTCCTCGCTCTTTAAACTCTCCATAAAGAGCAAAGAGTATCGCTTCAAATATAGTCGACTTTCCACTTCCATTTTTCCCGATGATACCGATAAGACCCTCGCCAAACTCTATCTCGTAAGTAGTGTACTTTTTGAAGTTTTCTAAGTGAAGTTTAGTGAGTATCATCTAAGCTCTCCTCATAGTCGCTAAAAAGCTCATCTATCTTGTCCTTAAGTCTCTCAAACTCATTCTCAGAAGCATCCTCTTTTATGTGTTCTAAAAAGTACTCTCTAAGAGTTAGTGACTCTATGTCAGCTGTGCTACTCGCGTTTTCATTTGACTTAAACTCGCGTTTTATAGTTACGCTCATGGCGTTTGTGAAGAGCTTTGTGATGTCCGTGTTTTGAATCTCTATGGATTGCAGGGGAGTGAGATTTGTGAGTTTTACTTCCACTATGGCATTTTGCGTATCATCAAATGTAAGAGCTTCTAGTGAACTCTCATACATCTGCGCATCTATAACCTTACTCACAATAGGGCGGATATTTATCTCTTTGTACTGCGTTTGAAGTTTTCCAAAAAGGGAGTTCTCATCATCAAGTATAAGCTCTACATACCCTTTTGAGTTGCGTTTATCGCTTATGCT
>JAYEHI010000193.1:0-1862 GCA_034659455.1 Campylobacterota bacterium
GGATATTTCTCTTTCATATACCCAAGTATCACCCTATTGTACTCACTTTCAGAGAGACTCTCCTCTGTAGCGTCACTCCAGACAAAACCACTCTTCTCTTTGTTTACACTCACAGAGTCACCATAGAGATTCAAACTCAACAAAACACCAACAAAAAACATACAAACTACTTCTTTCACTCTTCACCCCTAAACTCTTCTAAAAAATCTCTCAAGCTTCTAAGTTCTTCTATCTCTTTATCAAAATCATAAATAGACTTGTTTTTTAGAGAAGCTTCACTTGAGCACTTTTTACCTGCCTGTTTTCTCTCTTTAGGGCTACAGCAGTCAAATCGCTGATATATCTGTACCCATAGCTTATCAAACTCTTTTTGACTCAAAGCTTCTGAACCCAAACACTCTTGCCAAGACTCAAGACAATCAGCAGTAGTTGAGTCTGATGACTTTATCGCTTTTAGCAGGGTCTCTAACTCTCCTTTACCATCAATATTGATGATAAATATTTTAAGATTTAACTCATCTTCTTTAAAAATAGAGTCTTTTATCGCTACTATCTGTTTTTTACGCTCAGTGACACCGACACTATCAGCATCCATTATGATGCCAACCTGATGAATATCATCACCTTTTAAAAACCTTGAACGCAGTGCTTCAAGTCTATTTTTTAAGTGACCTACTCCACCCATACAGTCATACTCATCTATAGTGCATATAGGATTTCCAACCTCAATGTCCACATCTATATGAGCTATAAGAGCCTCTATGAAAAACTTATCGTTTTCACTCTCAACTATCAGTATGTTACTCACCTCTATATCTCCCTTGATGCGAGAGTTCATACTCTAACTGCTCTGAGTCTAAGTCTCTCATAAAAAGCTCTTGACTCTTTTTGTTTTTTCCTATCTCAAGATAGAGTATATCCTTACTCTCATACTTTTTCGAGACTCTGTTAAAAGAGTCTATAGACTCCTTAGAGTGCGTCGTGACAAAAACTTGAACGTTTTGTTCTTTAGAAACTTGTAAAATAATCTCCCACAGTTTTTCATACAGAGTATAATGGATGCCATTTTCTATCTCATCTATAAACAAAAACCCATCTTTACAACTATATAAAGAGCAGATGATGGAAATATAGTGCTTGATACCATCTCCATACTGTTTGATCTGAGTGTATTCATCATTATCATCTGTTTTGAGGTAAGGAGTATCATCGATAATTTTAAATTTTGGATTTATAAAGTTGAAGTTTTCTAAAAATCTATTAATCTCTACGTCTTTATCTTGAAACTGTACAGACTTATAGACCTCTTTGAGTTCACTGTTAGTAAATCCAAAGTTGTCTATAAAGATAGAGTTGTTACTTTTCTCAAATGATATTTTATTTTTAAAATTGATTGTATGGAAAGAGTCATTGAGCCTTATCTCTAATGCAGGGTTAAAATCGTCTTTCATAAATTCATAGTAAATATTATTTATAGACTCTATAGAGACTTTTTTATAACTCTCTAATATCTCTATTATATGAATATCTTCAGATATTGATATATTTAGCTTGTCTCTATTTCGTTCAACTATTGAAAGTGTGTGCAATAAGTTGCTTATTTTATTTGCCGATGATACGATGTAACAGGCTTCAATAAAGGCTGTTTTACCGACATTATTTTGACCACCTATGAGATTTACTCTTTGAAAACCTGTAGCCCTAAAATTTTCAAAACATTTATAATCTATAATGTTTATATCGTGTATCATCTTTTTATCCTATTATTGACTCTTGTATTTCTAGTGCTCCAAAGCCTTCAAAAAAGTCTCTTCTACTTTCTTAGAGACATCCTCTGCGTTTTTCATAAAAAAGTAGTGATC
>JAYEHI010000194.1:0-1858 GCA_034659455.1 Campylobacterota bacterium
TAAAGGCACAGACTGAACAGGGTGGATTTGTCCTCTTTAGTGGAATACTTGAAATCATGCAAGATGGTTATGGATTTATCCGTTCTATCGATAAAAGTTTTAACGAGTCAGTAAATGATGCTTATGTATCTAACACTCAGATTAAAAGATTTGCCCTAAGAAATGGTGATGTGGTAACTGGTCAAGTTCGTCCTCCAAAAGATCAAGAGCGCTACTATGCGCTAATCAAGATAGAAGCTGTAAATGGTCTGCCACCAGAAGAGAGCAAAAAACGTCCACTTTTTGAAAATCTTGTACCACTTTATCCACAAGAAAAAATCAAACTAGAGTACCGTGAAAAGGGTCTGACTGGACGTATGCTTGACCTCTTCTCACCTATAGGGAAAGGGCAACGTGGTCTCATCGTAGCACCACCAAGGAGTGGTAAAACAGAACTCCTAAAAGAGATAGCTCACGGTATATCTGCAAACCATGCAGAGATAGACCTTATGGTTTTACTTGTTGATGAGAGACCAGAAGAGGTTACAGATATGGAAAGAAGTGTTAAAGGTGAAGTCTATAGCTCTACTTTTGATATGCCTGCAAAGAACCATGTAAAAGTTGCTGAGATGGTTATAGAAAAAGCAAAACGCCGCGTTGAAATGGGTCGTGATGTAGTTATACTTCTTGACTCTATCACTCGTCTTGCTCGTGCTTACAACACAGTAACGCCTTCAAGCGGTAAAGTACTCTCTGGTGGTGTTGATGCAAACGCACTTCACAAACCAAAACGTTTCTTTGGAGCCGCTCGTAACATCGAAGGTGGTGGAAGTTTAACTATTATCGCTACTGCACTTATAGATACGGGAAGTCGTATGGATGAAGTTATTTTTGAGGAGTTCAAAGGTACTGGTAATATGGAAGTTGTTCTCGATAGAAAAATCGCAGATAGAAGAATTTACCCAGCTATTGACATCCTTAAGTCTGGAACTCGTAAAGATGATCTCCTTATCGGTAAAGCTGATTTACAAAAAGTGTTCATCCTCCGTCAGATGATTCACAAACAAGACAACGAGGTTGAAGCACTCAAGTTTGTTTATACAACTATGGGCAAAAAAGAGACTAATCAAGAGTTCCTTGATAGTATGAACACGGATAAATAAGTCGTGAAAGTAGGAGTTTTTGATTCAGGGATTGGAGGTTTAACAGTTGTTAAGTCTCTCCTTGAACATCGACTCTTTGAAGAGATACTCTACTTCGGCGACACAGCCCGTGTTCCTTATGGAAGTAAAGAGAAAAACACCATCATCCGCTACGCTATAGAAGCCGTAGAATTTTTCAAAAATTTTGAGCTTGACATGATAATAGTCGCTTGCAATACAGTAAGTGCTTATGCACTAACTGAGATGAGGGAGTCTTCATCTTGTCCTGTTATCGGTGTTGTTGAAGCTGGTGTTTTAGCCACTTCAAACGCCATCAAAGACAAAAACTCTAATATTTTAGTTATCGGTACAAACGCCACTATAAATTCAAAAGCATACGAACTTGGTTTACAAGAGCATAACTTCACCAACCTACAAGCTAAAGCAACTCCTCTTTTTGTTCCTTTAGTTGAAGAGGAGATTACTGAGGGTGAGATTTTAAACGCCACTTTAAAGCATTACTTTGAAGATGGTATTCATCCTGATGCAGTTATACTTGGTTGTACTCATTTTCCTATTATTTCCTCTTCTCTGCAGAAGTACTTTGGAGAAAAAACGAGGCTTATTCACTCAGGAGAGGCGATAGTAGAGTACCTAGAGACTCGCTTTGACTTTTCTAAAAACTATCCTAAACCGAGTATAAAGTTTTTTGCTTCTGAAAATCCTGAAGCCCTAAG
>JAYEHI010000195.1:0-1854 GCA_034659455.1 Campylobacterota bacterium
AGTGTAGTCAGTGTAAGTAGGTTATCTAGCATGATGCTAACAGGGCTTGTGTATGTGTTGTCAGTTATCTCTGCTTTTGTGATGAACTCTCCACTGCTAAAACGCCATAAGCCTTTGTCGTAAAACTCCTCAAGTGCCTTGTTTGAGAAGCGTTGTGCATTTATGAGGTAGAGTTCATCTCCTGTATGTTTAAATGCAGATAAAAGAGCTTGAGCTAAAAAGGCATAGTCCTCTAAAAAAGCTTCCACTTCAGGTCTCTTGTGAATGAGAGTAGTGTGATAAAGCTGGTTATCTACATACATAGTTTTTAGAAGGGTATCGAGGTTTTTTATAGCACGATGTGTATACTGCGAGTCGATCGCTCCTAGTTTGAAAAGAGAGTTTATCATCATACTTGAACTTGATGTTTGTACTCTTTTATCTATGAGAGGGTACTCTTTTGAACTACGTAAACCACTGAGAAGAATTTTGACATCTTTGAACCACTCCGGAACTTTCTCTTCAAATCTGATGATGTTTTTACCCTCAAAGTTTCCCTCTGGTGTTACTGACATCTCTTGACACATTGACTCTACATTTTCATACTCAGCATTTGAAAGAAGTGTGAAAACTTCCTCATAAGAGTAAAGAAAGTAGGAGGACTTTAAACCTTCACTAGAGGAGTAAAAAAGTGCGTCTTCACTCATAAAGTTGTGCCAAAAGTCAGCACACTCTTTTGCTACTTGAAGATAGCTGTCATCTTCATACGAGAGATAAGCATCTGTATAAATGCCACTTAGAAGTGCATTGTCATAAAGTGTCTTTTCAAAGTTAGGAACTAGCCACTCATCATCTGTAGAGTAGCGATGAAAGCCACCATCCATAAGATCATACATTCCACCTTTTTTCATGGCATTTAAAGTGTCTATAGTCATCGACTTTGCACTTTTTTCATGATAGAGTCTATCTATGGTGAGAAGAGTATTGAGTGTTGAAGCATGTGGGAATTTTGGTTTATTTGAAAAACCTCCATTTTTGGTATCGAAGTTGTTTTTAGCCTGAAGCATGAAGTTTTTGGTGAAACTCTCTTTGAGAACTGTCGCTTGTGTTGGGTGTTCTACCTTGTTTATAAAATCCTCTATCTCGTCTGCGTTTTTTAAGAGGGCATCATCATTTTGAGTGACTTTAGTAGCTATAAGAGTCGCTAATTCTTTGAAGCCCATCTCTTCTATAGTTGCTGATTCTGATGTAGGAGGGATGTAGTTTCTGGCTACAAAAGGCTTGTTTTGTGGTGTAGAGAAGATAGAAGTAGGCCAACCACCAGCACGACGGTTTAAAAGCTGATAGACCTCTTGATAGTACTTATCTATCTCAGGTCTCTCTTGGCGATCTACTTTGATACAAACGAAGTCTCTATTTAGTATATCAGCACACTCTTGATCTTGAAACACTTTCTCATCCATTAGACGACATAAGCCAGATGAAGAGTAACCTATGCTGATAAATATAGCCTTATTTTCTTTTTCTGCTTTGAGAAGTGCTTCATCACACCAAGGAAACCAATCGACTAAGTCTTCGTTTTCTAATCTATTTGACATCATTTTTCCTATCTATAAAAGTGGTTTATTTATTAAATTGTAGGGTAGGGGAATCTTGATGATATTTTGCTTAATAGTTGAGCCAGTTATAGTTTTTAGCTTATATATTTAAGTCTTGTGCAGATAATAGGTTGTCTGTCGAGACAACTTATTATTTTATTTTGCCTTTTAACCACAAGACGGTACTTCACCATCTGAAGCATATTTCCAAACGAAGTCATATACATTTTGGATATCTTTCTCTCTCATTTTACCAAATTTTTTAATGCCACTAGGA
>JAYEHI010000196.1:0-1853 GCA_034659455.1 Campylobacterota bacterium
GACACCTTTATGTCTGGTTATTGTTATTTAAGTGATTTAAATTCATTCATTTTATACACTCTCCTTTAATTTATCTAAAACCTTAACCATAGCCAAAGTATCCAACTCGCAATACTTGAGTAATGCCTCTCTCAACTTCTTCACTTCTTCTTTATCTTCCATAGTAGTCAACAATGGATAAGTTTGCATAGCATCTCCACCATTTTGTATATAATTTAACTCTTCATAAGCCTTTGCCATTTCAGGAACTAATGCAGGTAGTACATATTTTATAGAGTAGCTGCCTTTCATGCTTGGAGTATAATAGTCTTTCTTTTGAAAAGGTGTCATAAGGTCTTGGATATTATCATGTATCTTCACAAGATGACTTGCAAACTCATCAAACATATCTGCAAGTTTTCGTATCACACCTTTTTCAAATCCCATATTGTAAGCTAGCACAGTTACATCGTCAGGTATATCAGCAACTAATCTTTTTGCCAATTCATATCTAGGGTCAATACCCTCAACTGCTAAAAATTCTTTATGTTCTAAATCTTTGTTTTGTTGTTCGATATGTAGTGAAAACTGAAAAGGTATCTGCATATAAGGTATGATACCTTTCCATTTTGGAACTGCTTGTTGAAATGTTTCAAAATCAAGATGATAAATAGGATAACTCAATCCCTCTACAAACTCTTTGATTGCTTCTTTGTTTATGATAGTTTTTTGTTCTTGCTCTGATGCTATTTGAACTTGTTGGGATTGTGTAAAAATTGACATATCTTCTATATCAGTAAAATTCACTATACCTTGTTTAAGAAGTTCAAACTTTTTAGGTGTCTTTAAAAAAGCTATATTAAATATTGAATACTCAGGTATATCTTTCCAGCAATGATTTATCGCATCACAAGCATAAGGCTTAGTACAATGTACCCCTATATCAATTTGTGGCTCTGTATCTTTTGACAATTGATCTCTTAAGTGTTTTAAGTTTGTAGGGATATTTACTTGAAGTTCTACTATTTCAGATGAAACATCAGCAATAGTAAAAAGCTTATCTAGTTCTAACTCTTCATCTCTTACATAGTTATTATTGATATGGACTATACTAGTTTTTTTGACAACATAACCCAATCCATTTAATACATAATATTGAATAGAAGCATCATCAAGATAAGCATCTTTTACTTCTGTCGAGCTTTTCACTTCATATATCTCTACACTATTATCATCATTGATATGTAGTATATCAACCATAACCAAAATATCATCATATTCAAATGTAGCTTCATAGATATTTTTAAGACCTTCATCCATCCACTGTTTAGTTAAAGCAATCTTCTCTTCAAATGTCGTACCTTCAAAAGGTATCTCTTTACCATTTGGAAATAATTCACAAGCCAAACCACCAACTTCATCACCAGTTTGGAAAACTGCTTGTGCTGACTTATCAGGCTTGGTCAATGCATCTTTATTATATTTTTTCAACCAAAGAGATTTACTGCATTGTAAACCTCTTGTATATAGTGATTTTGATAGTTTCATTAAGGCATGCCTATGTTATTTTATTTTATTTTATCCAATTTTATCTTTATTTTTTACTTATCTCTTCTATTCAATTCATCTTTTGCTGAGTTAGCTACATCTATATCCTTATCAGCTGATAATTGTGTTAAAATCTTTGTTGTAACAATATCATTTGCTCTGTATCTAACAAGTTCATACCTAACTAATGGATTTTTATGATTTGCTAATTTTTTAACAATCTTACATAAGTCACATTTTTTATAATCTTCAACATTTGAAGCAATAGTTGTTAAATATTTTATATTACCAGTTTTCATAATTTTAAATAGCATATCTTCTTTAAT
>JAYEHI010000197.1:0-1853 GCA_034659455.1 Campylobacterota bacterium
TATTGTTGCTTTTGTGGCCATGATTTTCCTTATTTTTTTCATTATATATCATTTAACAGACAAATATGCTAAAATCAATCTAAGATTAAGAGTAATATCAAGCTTATACGTACTATCTCACTTGCTGAGGAAGTCTCATACCTCTTGATCGCTCTTATGGATCAGATATTTAACCCTTACTTTAATACAAAAAGTGAGAAGAATAGAACAGACTTAGATCTATACATGAGTAAAACTATCGTAAATATGAATTTAAAATAAGGATAGATAATGCAAAAGCTCTTTGATGAAGTCGGTTCTTTAGATAAACGCTGTTATGATGAGTTTTCTCTAAGTGAAGATATTTTAATGGAACATGCTGCTGATGGAATGGCAGACTACATTCGCTCAAAATTTGCTAAAGATTCTAAAATACTTGTTGTATGTGGAAATGGAAATAATGGAGCAGATGGTATAGTCCTCTCGCGTTTACTTGTTGGAGACTATGATGTCCACATCTTTTATGTCAAAGAGCTCAAGTCAGACATGGCAAAACTTCAACAAAAAAGAGCACATGCAGTGGGTGTTAAAACTACTATCTACTTAAATGAGTGTGATGTAGTTGTAGATGCAGTATTTGGAACAGGATTCAAGGGTGAGCTTGATTATGAAGAAAAAGCAGTTCTTCAAACTATAAACAATCTAAACGCCTACAAAATAGCCTGTGATGTTCCCTCAGGACTCAAGAGAAGTGGAGAGTGTGATGAGAATATCTTTGTAGCGAATGTCTCTTTAACTATGGGTGCTCTTAAAAAGTCTATGTATGCTGATAATGCTAAAGAGTTTGTTGGAGAGATAGTTGTTCTAGACCTTGGTGTTCCTCGCCATATCTATGAAACGCCATCAAATTGGAACCTACTCGACTTAGAAGACCTAGAGCTTCCACACAGAAATCAAAAAGATTCGCACAAAGGAAGTTATGGTCACCTAGCCCTTGCAAATGGTGATAAACTTGGAGCTAGTACTTTAAGTGCCAAGTCAGCTCTGCGTTTTGGAACAGGACTAGTGACACTTGTGGGAAACAAAAATATTAACATCCCTAACACTATCATGCACTCACCTACATTACCTAAAAACACTACTGCATTAGCACTTGGAATGGGTTTAGGTGATGGACTCTCTCTTAAAGAGCTTGATCTTTTTCTAGATAACGACCTGCCACTAATAGCTGATGCAGATATATTTCACATGAGTATACTAGATAAAATTCTTCTAAGAGAAGATCTTGTTCTAACTCCTCATCCTAAAGAGTTTGTAGCACTTTTAAAACATACAGGACTAGCAGATATAGACATCAAAGAGCTACAAAAACATAGGTTTAAATATAGTGAACTCTTCTGTGCTAACTATCCAAACGCCACTTTAGTTCTTAAGGGAGCAAATGTCATCATAGGAAAAGATAAAGAGTTCTTTATAAATCCTCATGGTACATCCGTACTCTCTAAAGGTGGTACAGGAGATATCTTAAGTGGCTTAGTCGCTTCTCTTCTCGCACAAGGAAAAACTCCTTTAGATGCCGCTAAAAATGCCTCTTTAGCCCACACAAAACTAGCTCTAAACTACACAGGTGCTGATTTTTCACTTACACCAGATGATTTAATCGATGGAATTGGTAAGTTGTAAGATAGCTTATGTTATAAATCAGCAATTAATATAAATATAGGAAAATACTTTATGGATAACATACTAAAAATCGGAAAATATGAACTAGGCTCGCGTTTAATCGTTGGAAGTGGAAAGTATGACTCTTTTGAGATGACAAAAGATGCTACACTTGCGTCTGGAAGTGAGCTTATCACTGTTGCTGTTCGTCG
>JAYEHI010000198.1:0-1851 GCA_034659455.1 Campylobacterota bacterium
CAAGCCGTTATAGATGGCGATGTTCATGCTGGTGTTTTAATCCACGAGTCTATATTAACTTACGCAGATTCACTTGAGGTAGAACGTGAAATGTGGGATATTTGGCAGGAGTTAGCAGGTGATGAACTTCCACTTCCTCTTGGGGGTATGGCTATTCGTCGCTCTCTACCTCTAAACAAAGCAATTGATTATGAAGCGACTCTCACAAAAGCTGTTCAAGTCGCTCGCGACCATAAAGAGAAACTCTCAGAGATGCTACTTGAGCGCAATCTTGTCCGTATAGATGCCCCCACTCTTGATAAGTATTTAGAACTCTATGCGAATGATGAATCCATCACTCTGAGCGACTTACAGTATAGAGCTATAGATAAGCTTTTTGAACTTGGATATAAGCATGGTTTTTACGATGTGCCAGTTTCAGTTAAAGACTATCTCATTCCTACTGAGTATACAGAGCTAAGAAACTCATAAGATGGAAGCAAAACTAGTAGCCCTTGGTGTCGAGACATTTAAAATAGCACTCCTTCTGGCTCTGCCGGGACTGCTAACAGGTATGCTTTTAGGTTTAGCGGTCTCCATCTTTCAAGCGACTACACAGATCAACGAAATGACCCTCTCATTCATTCCTAAGATCATAGGTGTTGTTATAGTCATAGTGCTTACCATGCCTTGGATGCTCAACGAGATGACAGACTTTGCTACAAATATTTTCAATCTCATGCCTAGTTTTATCGAGTAATGCGAACAAAGCTTATCAACTTTAAAAAGTACTCCTCTTTTAAAATAGGTCCTTCAATAGATGTAGATATTCTCGAAGAACCCGGTGACTATACTCAAGAGCATTACATAATCGGTTCTTGCAACAATACTCTTCTTAGTAACAACCCTTCTCCTCTTATGATGCTGAGTAAAAAGTATGATTATATAAAAATTGAAAATAATCTTTTAAAAATAGGCGGTGCCACTCCTTCTGGAAAGATAGCCTCTTTTTGTAAAAAAAACGACATAGCGAACTTTGAGTTTGTCTCTCATCTACCCGGTAAGCTTGGTGGTTTGGTCTACATGAACGCAGGACTCAAAGAGTATGAAATCTTTAACCACCTCGTTAACATCACAACGACCAATGGAGTTCGGAGCAAAAATGAAGTGGCTTTTGAGTATAGGAAAACCGACATAGACTCACCTATCCTAGAAGCTACTTTTGAGCTAAACTACGGTTTTGATGAAGCAAAAGTGGCTATGTTTAAAAAGATGCGCTCAAATCAACCCTCCACACCAAGTGCTGGAAGCTGCTTCAAAAATCCCCCCGGTGATTATGCAGGTAGACTTATAGAAGCTGTTGGGCTCAAGGGAATCAAAGTTGGGGATATGGCATTTAGTGAGGAACATGCGAACTTTTTAGTAAACTACGGTGATGGTAAATTTGCAGACGCAATCTACCTTATACAAGAAGCACAAAAAAGAGTTCTTGAAAAGTTTAATGTTTGGCTAGAGTGTGAAATAGTAGTTTTGAATGAAGAGTATATGAGCAGCGAGTCGCCACTCATAAAAAGAGTCTAGAAGACTAAAAACGTAGCATCAAACCTGCATAAACTCCAGAGTAGTCCATTTTCAGTTTTGTTTTTTCATTATCACTTTGAACATCTATGCTCTGCATTCTGTATCCTATCTCAATACCTGGCTGAATCACAGGTATAAAGCCTAATGTATAATCCACTTTTGCACGGAACTCTGAAACAGTGGAGTTTCCATAGCTTATGTATTTCACATCAGCTTCAATACCTATTTTAGTCACTGGAATTTGAACACGCCCTCTTAAGTATCCTAAAGGAAGAACCATTGCAGTTGAGT
>JAYEHI010000199.1:0-1849 GCA_034659455.1 Campylobacterota bacterium
ACCATAGAAACAGTTAAGAAATTAGCAGCTTATCATCAGTACTATGCGGTAAATAAAGCAGTTGAGAGAACTACAAAAGCAAGTGCAGAAGATGGAGATAAAAAAGGTGGTGTGGTTTGGCATACTCAAGGGAGTGGTAAATCACTCTCTATGGTGTTTTATACTGGTAAGATAGTCTTGAGCTTGAACAACCCTACCATCTTAGTTATCACAGATAGAAATGATTTAGATGACCAACTCTTTGATACTTTCGCAAGTTCTGCTTCATTGCTCCGACAAGAACCAATTCAAGCAGAGGACAGAGACCATCTAAAAAAGCTTTTAAAAGTAGCTAGTGGTGGAGTTATATTTGCAACCATTCAAAAGTTTCAACCTGAAGAGGGAAATATCTATGATGAACTATCAGACAGAAGAAATATCATAGTTCTAGCAGATGAGGCACACCGTACACAATATGGATTTAAACCAAAGACTGTTGATGAAAAAGATAAAGAGGGAAATGTAATAGGTAAAAAAATCGTTTATGGATTTGCAAAGTATCTAAGAGATGCCTTACCAAATGCTACTTACCTTGGATTTACTGGTACACCTATTGAGAGTAGTGATGTAAACACTCCTGCTGTATTTGGTGACTATGTAGATATTTATGATATTTCACAAGCTGTTGAAGATGGGGCTACTGTTAAGATTTACTATGAGAGTAGGCTTGCTAAAATCACTTTGAGTGATGAGGGTAAAGAGCTTGTAAAAGAGTTGGATAGTGAACTTAAAAGCGATGACCTAAGTGATACTCAAAAAACAAAAGCCAAATGGACTCAACTTGAAGCACTTATAGGCAGTGAGAACAGAGTTAAAGAAGTAGCCCAAGATATAGTAAATCATTTTGGAAAACGACAAGAAGTTTTTGATGGCAAGGGTATGATAGTCTCTATGAGTAGAAGAATAGCGGCTGAACTTTATAGTGAGATAATAAAACTTCGCCCTGAATGGCATGATGATGATTTGACTAAGGGTGTTATAAAAGTTGTAATGACTGCTAGTTCAAGTGATGGTCCACTAATGGCAAAACATCATACTACTAAGCAACAAAGAAGAGATTTAGCTAATCGTATGAAAGATGTAAATGATGAACTTCAACTGGTAATAGTTAGAGATATGTGGCTAACTGGATTTGATGCTCCATCTATGCACACACTCTACATAGATAAACCTATGAAAGGTCACAATCTTATGCAAGCCATAGCAAGGGTAAACAGAGTTTATAAAGATAAACCTGCTGGACTTGTTGTTGATTATCTTGGTATTGCTAGTGATTTGAAAAAGGCTCTTTCATTTTATAGTGATAGTGGTGGAAAAGGTGACCCAGCACTTGCACAAGAACAAGCAGTTGCACTTATGCTTGAAAAATTAGAAGTAGTATCTCAAATGTATCATGGGTTTGAGTATGAAAAGTATTTTGAAGCAGATACAAGAGAGAAACTATCTTTAATCCTTGAAGCAGAAGAACATATCTTAGGGCTTGAAGATGGTAAGAAAAGATATATTGATGAAGTGACTGCACTTTCTCAAGCTTTTGCAATTGCAGTTCCCCATGATGAAGCTATGGATGTAAAAGATGAAATATCATTTTTTCAAGCTGTAAAAGCACGACTTGTTAAGTTTGATAGTACTGGTAGTGGAAGAACCGACGAAGAGTTAGAAACTACAATAAGACAAGTTATAGATAAAGCACTAGTAACTGAGCAAGTGATAGATATATTTGATGCCTCAGGGATTAAAAAGCCTGATATTTCTATACTATCTGAAGAGTTCCTAATGGAAGTTCAAGGGATGAAACATAAAAATATTG
>JAYEHI010000200.1:0-1845 GCA_034659455.1 Campylobacterota bacterium
GTGTTAAGTGCCTTGTCCTCTTTGGCTGCTGTAGCCGCTTTTACGAGGTCACCGTTATTGAGGTGTAAGAGAGTCTCTCTTAAAGCTTTCGGAGCAGGAGGAATTTTAGTGATATAGCTGTCAATCTGTTTTTTTGTTATCAAAATTATATACTCTACATATAGATTTATAAATTTCTTATTAAAGAAGTCTATGAATATTTTAGCTTTAAAAGTATAAATATATTATAAAATGTCAAAAAACAAAAATCTTCTTGTGCATTAATAAAATTGGCTTAAGTTGAAGTTTTGATTTCTTTTGATATAATTCGCAACTTTAAAATATCATTCAAGGATACCAATATGGCAAGAAGATGTGCTATTAGTGGCAAAGGCCCTATGAGTGGGAACAATGTTTCTCATGCAAAAAACAGAACAAAGCGTCGTTTTTTATTAAACTTAAGAACAGTACGTATCACTTTAGAAGATGGTACTACTAAAAAAATCAAAATCTCTGCAAGAGAATTACGTACACTTAAGAAAAACTCTTAAGACGTAGCAGGAAACTAGGATGAATCTTTTAGAAAGGATTCGTAAATTCCTGCACTGGGAGTCTGCTCCCAAACCTGACGTCAAACTACTTCCCGAGATTTATCCTCACTTAAAAGCATTTCGTTTACCTCTTATTTTGACAGTTATGACTATGATGGTCGGTACCATTGGTTATGTCGTTATAGACGATTTTACGATAATGGATGCAATTTATCAGACTGGTGTAACTTTTACTACAGTGGGATTTGGTGAGATAGCTCCTATCTCTCATGCAGGAAGAATATTCACCATTACTCTTATTATCGCTGGTTTTGCAGTTTTTTCTAGTGCTGTAGGTATATTAGTGGCTGAGTTAAATAAGGGAAACATAGTTGCCATATTAAAGGAGCGCAGAATGTTATATAAGATATCACGTTTAAAAAAGCACTTTGTTATCTGTTTTCATAACGATTACACTATAGAGGTAACTAAACAGTTGCGAGCTAGCCATGTTCCCTTTGTGGTGATTGATCCAAGAGAGGAGATACATGAGTGGGCGATTGAGCATAAGTATCCAGCCTATTTACAGGCTGAACCTCATGCAGAGCTCTCGATGCTAAAAGGGCATCTCTCATCTGCTAAAGGTCTTATTACTCTCTCTAATTCCATCGCTGATAATATTGCTCTTATCGCTTCGGCGAGGCTTTTTGAAAAAGAGCACTCTTTGCCTCGTCCCTACTATGTAATCTCATCGGCTGAGAGCATGAGTGATGTTGAAAAGCTTAAAAAACTAGGTGCGGATACAGTAGTGTCTCCTACGAAGCTTACGGCGCAACGTGTAAGTGCAATGGCAGCTCGTCCAGATATGGAAAACCTACTTGAAGAGTTTTTGTATAAAAATGACAACCCTTTAGATATGCAAGAGATAGTTGTTCCAAAGTTCTCATGGGCAATACTCAAAAAACTCAAAGAGACGCATATACGTCAAATGACAAATAGTTCTGTGATTGGGATTACCAAAAAAGATGGAAAGTTTATATCTATGCCAAAAGGGGATATGCTCATCACTAGCGAGTGTAAACTTCTCGTCATTGGAACCCAGAGTGGAATTAGTATGACTAAAGATTTAATGAGTAAACGTGAGAAACCAAAGGAGTTGAGATTTGTATAAACTAATTCAAATAGATGGTGGAGTTTGTAGTGCTGATGGGTTTTATGCTGATGGTGTCAGTGCTGGCTTAAAGCCAAATGGTGCCAAGGATATGGCGTTTATATATAGTGATGAAAAGTGTGAAATAGCATCTGTTTTTACTACAAACAAGATGACTGCAGCACC
>JAYEHI010000201.1:0-1844 GCA_034659455.1 Campylobacterota bacterium
TTCATAATACGGTAGATGCCAAAGTCTAAATCACTCTGGTCAAGCTGGAATATCTCGCCTAGTATTTTTAGTAGTTTTTTTTGATTTTCAGATTGATTATGTGTAGATTTTATAACAAACTCCTCTTTAGCATTTTAGATTTTAACTTTTAAGTATAGTGTTTATTTATATATGTATAATAATACTAAATCAATTCAAAATAAGAGATTACATATGACATACCCTTATGAAAATTTAGAAAACTTTACACTTGCTGCTCTACTCGAATGCTCTGTTGAACTTTATACAGATAAAGAGGCCCTTGGCAAGGCTGGAAAAGAAGCATTTACATATGGAGAGCTTGGTCAAAAAGTTCATGCTATGATCAAACTTTTACAAGAAAATGGCATAACAAAAGGCGATAAAGTAATCTTACTAAGTGAAAATATGCCTCACTGGTCGGTAGCTTATTTTGCGACTACTTATTTTGGAGCTGTAATCGTTCCTGTTTTGCCAGACTTTCACCCCTCAGATGTTCATCATATCATCAGACACTCTGAAGCCAAAGCCGTATTTGTGTCGGATAGACATCTCTCAACTATAGAAGAGTGCGAAAATACAGATGTGAAATTTGTCATAAAACTTGACGACTTAGAGCTAATTGACGAACTTAGTAACCATAGCTACATCTCTAAACTCAAATCAAAAATCACTAAACCTAGTGATGAAATAGTTCCTGCTAAAGAGGATGACCTTGCATCGCTTCTCTATACATCTGGAACGACTGGTCACTCTAAAGGTGTTATGCTCTCTCATAGAAACCTTGTGACAAACGCTATGAGTGCTTATGAGAAAGTAACTATTACTGATGAAGATGTTTTCTTGTCTATTTTACCACTTGCACACACTCTTGAGTGTACAGTTGGTTTGACTGTTCCTCTTTTACATGGCTCTAGCGTTTACTACATAGACAAAGTACCAACTCCTAGTGTTCTGCTTAAAGCTTTTTCAATTGTAAAACCAACGATGATGGTAAGTGTTCCTCTCATCATAGAAAAGATATACAAAAATAAAGTCTTACCAAAGTTTACAGGTTCATTTCTTATGAGATCTCTTTATAGTATGCCATTTTTTAGAAAAAAGTTAAATGGTGTTGCTGGTAAAAAGCTTATAGAAACTTTTGGTGGAAGACTGCGTTTTTTTGGAATAGGTGGAGCTGGAATATCTCCTTATGTTGAGCAGTTCTTAAAAGAAGCAAACTTTCCATATATCGTTGGCTATGGTTTAACAGAGACGGCTCCACTTCTTGCAGGTTCGGTTTTAGGTAGTACTATCAAACTAAAGTCTACTGGAAGTGCTATGGCAGGAGTTGAACTAGCTATCAAAGATAAAGACCCTATAACAGGAGAGGGAGAGATCATCGCAAAATCTCCAAGTGTGATGATGGGATACTACAAAGATGAAGAAAAAACGACTGAAGTTATAGAAGATGGATGGTTTCTAACGGGAGACTTAGGCTACATCGATGATGAAGGATTTTTGTTTATCAGTGGACGTAGTAAAAATGTCATCATAGGCTCTGGTGGTGAGAATATCTACCCTGAACAGATAGAAGCGACTATCAACCAAAATGAAGCAGTTCTTGACTCTCTAATGATGCAAAGAGATGGCAAACTTATAGCACTTGTGCACCTTGACTATGAACTTATAGACAAAAAGTTTGAAGCAGATAAAAACACTGACACTAAAGTCAAAGAGGATATAGCAAACTTTTTAGAAGAGATGAGAGTAGACGTAAACTCTCAAATCTCATCATTTTCTAGAATGGTTAAGTTTGTAGAGCAGATTGAGCCTTTTGTCAAAAC
>JAYEHI010000202.1:0-1839 GCA_034659455.1 Campylobacterota bacterium
TTCTCCGTTGGTTTTGCCATCGTTATTGGTGTATGGAGAATCATAAAAGGTCATCCTATTCACTACTACATCATCGCTGGTTACATCATGGTTGTTGCCGCGACTTTTTTCTCTCCAAAAGAGATAGTTGGTCTGGCATTTGACCTTGGTGGGGTTACAACTTCAACGGTTACTGTTCCTTTAGTTGCCGCTCTTGGTATAGGTTTAGCGTCAACTATCAAAGGAAGAAACCCTGTTTTAGATGGTTTTGGACTTATCGCTTTTGCTTCACTTACTCCTATGATATTTGTACAGTTTTATGGTATTTATGTTTATCAGTTTGTTGAAGCAAGTGATGTAGCTATGCCTATCGCTGCACATACAGCTGAGACTGCAGCTGCGTTTGACTTTAACCTTCTTTCACTTCTAAAAGGTGTTCTTAGTGTTGCTACTGATGTTATTCCTATCTTAGCCGTTATCCTCTTTTTTCAGTATGTTATCATCAAAAAACCTATTGACAACATCAAAGAAGTGCTTATCGGTTTTGGTCTTGTTATCCTTGGATTAGATGCATTTATCATCGGTTTAGAGATGGGTCTTTTCTCGCTTGGTGAGACTATGGCCTTGCAACTTACTCAAAATGATTCTCATGTTATCATCTATGCTTTTGCTTTTGCCATAGGTTTTTCAACGACGATGGCGGAGCCATCACTCACCGCCATCGCTAGAAAAGCCAAAGAGATTAGTGATGGAAAGATTAACGACTTTATCCTGCGTCTTTTCGTTGCTGTAGGTGTTGCTATAGGTATCTCTCTTGGTGCATTTAGAATTGTAAACGGTGGCGATATCGTAATGTATATCATGGTTGGATATATCTTCGTAATCGTTCTTACTTTTGTCGCACCAAAGTACATCGTACCCATCGCTTATGATAGTGGTGGAGTTACAACTTCTACAGTAACCGTTCCTTTAGTTGCAGCACTCGGTCTTGGACTTGCTACAAATATAGAGGGGCGTGACCCGCTTATAGATGGTTTTGGGCTTATCGCGTTTGCATCTCTATTTCCTATGATAACAGTTATGGTTTATGGTGTCATTACTGAGCGAATGGGTGTTAAAGGTGAGCACGAAAAAGAGCAGATTCATCAAGAAGAACTTCGTCACGCACTAGAAGACGTTCACAACATGGAGCTCTCAACTGTAAATGTAAAAGGTACCGACTCTCGTCACTCATATGAAATGCCATTCTCATCAGTACATATTATCGTACCTATAGAGAGTGAAGAAAAAGCACTCCTAGCAGCAAAATCTGCAGGAGCGAGAGGTGTTACTATCACTGAAGCTCACGGTATGGGTCTTGAAGAGATGGAAAACTTCTACAACAGACTCCATTCAGGACACACAGACTCTAACCTTATGTTTATCACACAGACTAAAAATGTTGAAAATATTATTAGAGCTGTGATTAATGAGTTAGATATTACAGGCGATGGAGAAGGTATAGCTTATTCTTACCCTATCTCACATCTCAAAGGTTTAAGTTTAAACATAGATGATCTATAGTCATCTGTAGTACCATCACTAAGGTGGTATTTACATAAGATCACTATAGCTATACTTTGAAGGATCTACGTAGATTTTGTTTTCTATTATAGTTATACGACTATCTTTTTTTGCTCTCTTCTTAAATCTTTCTTTTATCTTTTGAACTTTTTTCTCAGAGAAATCTTTTGATTTGAGATACTTTTTTAAAGAGATAGGCTTCTTTATCTCTTTACTCTCTTCTTCAATCTCGACTTCAAGTGCCTCTGGCTCTTCGCTTAAGACCTCGGGTGGTGTGAGTGCAAACTGTGAAGATAT
>JAYEHI010000203.1:0-1818 GCA_034659455.1 Campylobacterota bacterium
ATTCCGTAAACAAATTTTTGTATAAGAATAATCCAAGAGCCATACTTCTTCATCATAATATGAGAGAGTGCGAGTTTTCGTCTATGCTTACGAATCCCCTCCATCATCATACTCTTCTGATACCGTGCCATATAAAAAAGCATAACATCACCTAAAGCGTTTGCCAAAAACGCGATGCCCATCGAAGTGGCCAAGTCCATCTTTCCCATGAACGATAAAACCCCCGCTCCAACAAGCGCCACAAACCCACCTCCCAAAGAGTAGAGAAAAAGCCCTATATAACCATATGTTGCTAAATTACTAAAAGTATCTTCCATTATATTTTGTATCCTAAAGTTGTTTTATTTTTTGTATCTCATCACGCAAGCGAGCTGCCTCTTCGAAGTTCAACTCTTTTGCAGCTTGTTTCATTTTCAACATAAGCTCTTTTGTCAAAGCCTTTCTTTCCGATGCTGGCATTTTATCCATTTTTTTATGTTTTTGATAGATATCTCCATGCTCTTCAAGTTTCAGATTTTCATCGAGATGGCGTTTAGTCGTTGTTGGTGTAATACCATGTTTTTTGTTATGTGCCTCTTGAATCTCACGTCTCTCTTTCGTAGTGTCCATCGCTCTTTGCATCGATCCAGTTATCTTATTTGCATAAAGAATAACACGGCCTTTTTCATTCCTAGCACCGCGACCTATAGTCTGAATGAGTGCTGTTTCACTTCTTAAAAAGCCCTCTTTATCTGCATCTAAAATGGCAACCAAACTTACTTCTGGTAGATCTAGCCCTTCACGTAAAAGATTGATTCCTATAAGCACATCAAACTCACCTAAACGCAGAGCTCGTATGATTTGGTTTCTCTCAATGGTGTCAATATCTGAGTGCATATACTGCACCTTTATCCCCAAGTCTGCAAGATATTTTGTAAGCGCCTCCGCCATCTTTTTTGTAAGCACCGTTATGAGTACGCGTTCGTCATTTACTATGACTTTTTTTATCTCGTCGTGAATGTCTTCAACTTGGTTATCAGATGTTTTTATCTCTATAAGTGGGTCGAGCAGACCCGTTGGACGTATAATCTGCTCCGCTTTTACAGAGGACATCTCTAACTCATACTCCGCTGGAGTCGCTGATACAAAAAGATAATGAGGTGCTTTGTTTATATACTCATCTGCTTTTAGTGGACGATTATCAAGTGCAGAAGGAAGTCTAAAACCATACTCCACAAGCACCTCTTTTCTAGCTCTATCACCCGCATACATTCCACGGTACTGAGGGAGAGAAACATGGGACTCATCTACTATAACAAGGTACTCTTTGTTATTTTGAGCGAAGTAGTCCAAAAGTGTAAATGGAGCATCTCCTGGCTTTTTGTTTGTGAGTAAACGCGAGTAGTTCTCCACTCCCTTACACATTCCCGTAGTTTGGAGCATCTCCAAGTCAAACTCAACGCGCTGTTTTAAACGCTGGTGTTCTACAAGTTTTCCCTCTTTTTGTAAAAAGGCGAGTCTCTCGTCTAGCTCTTCCTCTATGCGTTTTATAGCGACTGCCATTTTCTCCTGACCAACGCTAAACTGAGAAGTAGCATAGATAGTAATCTGTTTGTGATCTTCTAAGCGTTTGTTATCTATAACTTCAAAAGTGTAAATAGCCTCTATCTCATCCCCAAAAAATTCAACTCTTATCGCCTCTTGTTCAAAATATGGAGGGTAAATATCTAAACTCTCCCCATTCACACGAATATGCCCTGAGTCAAAATAGGTATCATTACGGGAGTAACCCATCTCTACTAAACGCAGAAGTAGCTTTTTTTGGTTTATGTCATCACC
>JAYEHI010000204.1:0-1807 GCA_034659455.1 Campylobacterota bacterium
ATGCACAAACCAAATAAATTTGGAGATGACCTATCTAAAGTTCGTCAAGATTTTTTCTACACAAATAGAACAAAAAAACGCGTAAAAGGCTTCACTCAAGGGAGAACTTCTCATGGATTTAGAAACACCTATCCCATTTTTGATAGGGATGGAACCTACTTGGGGGCTATGGAAATCTCTTACTCTAGCGATGGCTTTCAAAACTATCTCACAACTATAAGCAATATTCACACGCACTTTCTTGTCAACAAACATATCTTTGAAACAAATGCCTGGAAGAGAGATGACTTAGTCGTGAAGTATACTCAAAGTGCTGAACACGAAGACTACATGCTTACGATAAATGGTTTACACTCTAAACAGTACTGTGTAGTGGAAAATAGAGAGAACTTTGCAGACAAACGTAATAGGATCGACAGGGGCATAATGCTAGAGAGAGCTTTTAGTGTTTATTCACAACTTTCTGATAAGAGTATTATTGTGGCATCTTTCCTTCCCGTCAAAAACCTAGAAAAAACACAAACTATTGCCTGGATTGTCTCTTATAAGAAAAGTCCCTTTATCGCCTCTACTATAAAAAATGTTCGTTATTGGCGTTTAGGCTTTTTACTGCTCTTTTTAATATTAGTCTATCTTATTTATACTCTAGCAGTCACAATGAAGCGCCTTGAAGAAGAACACAAACTACTCAATGATGTACTCAATGCAACTGATGGCATTATGTTTATGACGAACTTCAACAAAGTCACATTTTCAAATAGAAAGTTTAAAGAGTTTTTTAATGTATATAGCGAAGATGAGTTTAATGCCAAGCATAAAATACTCTTAGATTTACTCATACAAAACGACGGTTATTTACATCGTGGACTTATAGGTGACATGAGCTTCGAGCAACTCATAGAGAAGACACCAGAGGGTGAACGCATAGTACTGATTTTAGACAAACACCTCACCCCAAAATCTTTTAACATTACTCTCTCTAAAACAACCGAGGAGAATCATTATAGTTATTTGGTGACGCTTACCGATATAACCAAACTCAAAGAAAAAGAGTTGAGCATTAAGAAAAAGGCTTATACAGATGCTTTAACAGGAGTAAGTAATAGAAACAAATTTGATGAAGTAGTGCGACTAGAGTTTAACAGAAATGCTCGATACAAAAGGAATTTAAGTGTCGCCATTGTCGACATCGACCACTTTAAAAGTTTTAACGACACCTATGGACATCTCATAGGCGATGAGATTCTCATCATGCTCGCTCACTATCTCAACACTCATGTAAGAGATACGGATATATTCGCTAGATGGGGTGGTGAAGAGTTTGCCATACTCTTTCCTGAGACACCAAAAGAGGAAGTCAAAACCATCTGTGAGAAACTCAGAATCGGCATAGAACAACTCACACATGCCAAAGCGGGCAGCGTAACAGCAAGTTTTGGAGTCACCCAGTACGAGGAAGAGGACACTATCAAAAGCATGTTCAATCGCTGCGACAAAGCGCTCTACAGAGCAAAAAAGAGTGGTAGAAACAGAGTATGTGTCGAGTAGTTACACTATTTATGTTATAATAGTTCATTACAAAACATACTTTAAAAGTATAAAGAGAGGACAAAGTTATGCAAGTATCAACTATACAACAACCAATAACTCCCCCAGTTCAACCTCAAGAACCGACTTATAACAACAAAGAGATCTATGAAGCGAGTCAAGGAAATGCCATTCGTGGCAATGATGGCAAAGTAGGTTTAACGCCACAAGGCGAGACAAACCTAAACGCTAAACAAGATGTGCAGGCAGAGGTTGTAGC
>JAYEHI010000205.1:0-9181 GCA_034659455.1 Campylobacterota bacterium
TAACCGGCTTCAGTTAGTGTTTCAAAACCAGCTTGAACTAAAGATGCAGCTCCACCACATAATACAGCTTGCTCACCGAAAAGGTCAGTTTCTGTTTCATCTTTGAAAGTTGTCTCGATGATAGCAGTACGACCACCACCAATAGCAGATGCATAAGAGAGAGCTAACTCTTTAGTAGTTCCTGAAGGGTTTTGACCAACAGCGATAAGGTCAGGGATACCCCCACCACGAACAAACTCAGAACGCACTGTGTGTCCTGGAGCTTTTGGAGCGATCATAGTAACATTGATGTCAGCTCTAGGGATGATACGACCATAGTGAATGTTAAAACCGTGACCAAAAGCGATAGTAGCTCCCTCTTTAAGGTTAGGCTCGATTTCATTTGCATAAATCTCAGCTTGGTTTTCATCTGGTAAAAGAATCATTACAACATCAGCAGCTGCAGAAGCCTCAGCAACAGTAAGAACTTCAAAGTTTTTTGCTTCAGCTTTACCCCATGAAGAACCGCCCTTACGAAGACCGATACATACTTCAACACCACTATCTCTTAAGTTTTCTGCGTGTGCGTGTCCTTGAGAACCAAAACCAATCATTGCAACTTTTTTGCTTTTGATTAAGTCTAAACTAGTGTCTTTGTCATAATAAACATTTAATGCCATATGTAATTCCTTGAGTTGTATTAAGAGATTTCTCTTAAAAAATTTGTCGCATTATACTCAAACTTTGGTAAAACTTTTATTAGGTGAATCTTATATTTAATTATACATTTACAATTTTAATCTCATAGTCTGTATAATACTCAAAAATCGTGCTACAAATAAGGTCAAACTTGTCAATAAATAAACAGAAAATTTCTATAGAACATAAGTATCGTGGAAGCATAGAGCTACCTGACAACCCCGAAGCAAAAAACATTTTTTTTCGAACAAAACAAGCCTATGCCAACCATGAGAAGATGGGAGTCCACATACTCTTCTCCAAGTCCAAACTTGCTAAACTCAAACGCTACCAAAAAGGTTCATCCGAAACTGAACTTGAGAACTTAGAGCTTTATATGAAACTGGGTGAGATTCTTGGCTTCAAAACAGACGATGCAAAAAAACTCAAAAACTCAATTCTTTTTACAAATGACAAGGCGCACACAAGTTTCAACATCACAAAAAGACTCAAACTTATCAACAAAAAGCACAAGAGCAAAACAGATAAGAACTATCTATTTTGGGATATTGAAAACTTCTCTAGTATCAGCTCCATATTTAATGAAGTGATTGAGAAGTACGAGATAGAGGATGAGAATATTTTCTTAGCAGCAAATCCAGACTCTCTCTACCTCAAACGTGCGGAGTGGGAAGCAAATCTCTTTGACTACGGTAAAACTCTTAATAGCTTTAACTTCATAAAGTGCGACCATGGAAAAAATGTAGCCGATGATGTTCTTCTCCAAGAGTTTATAAACGCCAAGCTTACAAATGCCAATGTGTTTATACTGACTTTTGATAGGGAATTAAAGGAACGATTTACCGATGTAACTCATGCAAGCAACAATCTCTTTATAATGAATAAGTAATCTATACTATTTCTGGTTTTGGCTCTCCAAGGTAGTACCCTTGCGCATAATCAATTCCCAATGACTTCACTATATCGTACACCTCTTTGGAGTGTACGTACTCCGCAATGGTTTTCTTTTGAAGTTTTTGTGCAAATATAATAATGGTCTCTACTATCAATTTTGCGTTTTTATCTCTATCTATCTCTTTTATCAAAGAACCATCTATCTTCATAAAATCAGACTTCATAGTCGTCATATGCTCAAAGTTTGCATATCCACTTCCAAAATCATCTATCGCAATCTTTGCCCCACAACCATAGACTTCATCTATAAAGTTCCTGACAACATCTTGTTGATCATTCTCTTGCGTCTCTAAAAGCTCTATTGTTAACTCTGATGCCACGTCATACTCTTCAATCTTAGCAAAAAGGTATCTGCGTGTTCCCTCATCTAGTATATCACTAAATGCCAAGTTAATACTAAACTCTCTACCCTTAGAGGCAAAGTATGAAAACGTTTTATCTATCATAATCTCTGTTATTTGAGGATATAGCTTTATTTTTTGAGATATCTCTAAAAAACTATAAGGACTCAGGACCGTAGAGTCCTCCTCTCTCAAACGAACAAGTGCCTCATACTTCTGCACTTCTTGAGTTTTGATATTGATTATGGGCTGAAAGTATGGAATTATTCCATTATTACTAATCGCATTTTTAATTACGTTTGCCATCTTGATATTCGATTCATACTGTTTTGCCAGTTCAAGGTCTTCATTAAAAACCATATACTTTTTACCAGCTTTTTTCGCAAGCTTGAGTGTCATATCGGCATTTACCAGACCCGCACTGTTTCCATCTACCAAAGCCGCTGCAACGGTAACTGAAACATGAACGTTATGCTCATCGCTAACCTTAAAGTCTTCTGCAGAGATTTTATATATACACGACTCTATTTGACTCTCTATGGACTCTTTTACATAAGAGGCATCCACAAGTATAGCAAACTCATCAGAAGGTAGTTTAAAGACCTCTGACTTTGCGTCGGCAGCACTCTCTTGCAAAATTGTAGCGAGTCTTTTAATAACTTCATCGCCTAGTTCATACCCGTAAAAATCATTAATGGTTGTAAAGTCGTCTATATTTATAAGAATAACCATCTTTGCCTTACTATCACTCAGCCTATTGATTAAGTTCTGTCTATTGGGAAGGCCCGTTAATCTATCATAAAATGCCTGTTTATATATGTAATCGGAACTCTCTTTGATTCGCAACTCCAAGTTGGTGTTGAGCTCTGCTAATTCGTTTGAGACCCTGTTTGCCAAATGCGCTACAACATGCTGCGCATCTACTCCAATACGATAACTTACGTCAAGAGTTGTCTCTTGAGCATAGTTCAACTCTCTTTTATCTTCACTCATTACTAAGAGAGTCATTGTCTCATTAAGAAGTTGATTTTTAGTCTCATTATGAAAAAACTCTCCATAAGTAAAAAAGCCCGAGACATCACCTATTGCCGAGAGCATTTTAAGTTCATCTTGAGCATACTTGTTCATAAACCTACGTCTTGCCATGCATGAGTAGACAAATACAGCTTCGCTTTCATACTGCATCTTTCCTAATGTTTTTCGCGCATGATAGTCACTATTTTTTAAGATTTGCTCTATGCTTCCTACCCCAAAGCGGACACTCTCGCCCTCGTTAATGTTACCAGCAAAGGTTAGTGAACCATCATCGTGTTTTAAGAGCACCGCCCTTCCTACTAAAACACCATTTCGCTTAAAGAGTAAAGGAAATTCTATGCCTACTTTGGGAAGTTGCAGGGCAAGCTCCTCTCCCATGTATTTTGAGTAGATAGCGACTGCGGACATCCCGTCTATCTCATAGACCCTATTCTTTATGGACTTTGTGACTTTCATCTCTTTGCCAATTGGCATCCAATCAAAAGTGTAGTTTGTAGCTACATTGAGCTCACTGTTTGAGATAGACACCCCAACCGCACCTAGACTACAGATTTTCTCTTGATTAAAAATATACGTCTTATTCAGCATGCCGTTATCCGCGGCGAGTCCTCCCGCAAGCACTACGCCTGGTGCAATATCGCTCACGCCATTTACAAAATCTTCTCCGTTGGTATTTATTCCATCTGCAAAACTAATAATAACCTTTGTCTCTTTCGCTACAAGTTCAGATGCTAACTTCTTCCCTATTTCATAACTGCTATAGTTACGAGACTTATGCTCTACCAAAGAGGATTTTATACTACTCTTTTCAAAAATTGTAAAACTAACAACACTTTTTGTCCCTACATAAACCTCTGCACCATCAATGATTCCATCTGTAGTAGTACCTATAAGGTGTGAATTGGGAAAATTAGCTTTGAAAAAAGCCTGCATACTCTGTATCTCTACTATGTCTGTTGTAGCACTAAAGAGTTGAATTAATGTTTGTGAAGTATCTACAATATCACTGCTTAGTTGCTTGTTTAGCTCTCTAATATCTGAAAAATTAAAAGTAATATTTATCATAATCATATTTTATCACAAAAGAGCTATCAAGTATATATATTCTGCTAAAAGTAGATGCCAATGAGTAGAAATGCTCCAAAAAATATAGGCTGATGGAGTAAATAGACTACCAAAGAGTGTGAACCTAAGAAAGAGAGTCCATCGTTAAACCTATGCTTTTGATTTACAAAACTGTTATTAAAGAGTCTCTGTGTGAAAATTTCGTAGTGTGCGAAGCTCATTCCAAGTAAAAAAACTCCAAACCAAGGCACAAAACTCGCTAAATCCTCTGTATATCTCACAGGTAAATGCAGAGGAGCATGGAGAAGTTCAAAAAGCCAGTGCATACTTAAGTATCCAAATATATATCCAAGGATAATATTAGCACCAACGATGAAAGAGAGTATTGGGAGCCTTAGAAACACCAATCCAACTAAAGAGGCAACAAGGAAGAAATGTAAAATACCAAAATAGATCCAGGTTTTAGGAAACTGTGTATAGCTTCCTATCGTTACTAAAAGCGAAGCGGCTAAAAGAGTAAAAAATCTTCTCTTCGCCTTTTGAAAATCTATACCATTTTGGTTTGCCAAGTAGAGACTGACTCCGGCTAAAAAGACAAACATCGTGACAATTACATAACGAAAATAACGCCACTCCAATCCGTGCTTCATATCTGTACTTATATAGCCAAAGTTATTCAAATCAAAACTAAAATGAAAAATCACCATCAGTACTATCGCGTATCCGCGAAGAACGTCTAATCCTTGAACTCTAATGTCTTACTCCACTTTTGAGTAAATAGCGTTCTAAAATTATCATCGCTGAGATAGAATCTATGCGACCATCACGAATATACTTCATCTCACCCTTTATCATATTTTCAGCCTCAAGAGAGCTTCCTGCCTCATCTTGATAAAAGAGCTCTCCATCAAACGCAACGAGATTCATAAAGTGTGCTATACGCCGACGCATCTCATCTTCACTACTTCCACCAAGTGGGATTCCAATGACTACAGCATCAACCTCCCACTCCTTTATCACTTCTCTCACTTCACTAGATGCTTGATTACGATTTTTTCTTATAATGGCTGGAAGTGGTGTCACTATGTCTTTATGCGCTGAGTAAGCTAAACCGATGCGTTTTAGTCCTAAATCTATTGCTATATACTTCATAAAAGCTCTTACTTCCCTAGACAAAAAGAGCCAAACATCTTGTCTAGCATCTCATCATTCTCAAAAGGTCTTGTTATACTTGCCATCTCTTTGACTGCTTCATTGAGATGAAAAGAGAAAATCTCTAACTCTTGATCCTCTAAAGGTATAAAAGAGTCCTCAATATTTTTCATAGTCTCTTCAACCGCCGATATCTGTCTTGTTGAGATAAGCATTATCTCATCAGAGTTATTGCTAATATTCATAATCTCCTCTAAACTCGCTACAAGTTTATCTACACTCTCTTTTGAATTAAGCTCTAAGTCAAAACCTACAGAGTCCAAAGAGAACTTACTCTCTAAATCTATCTTGTTTTTTATAACAATAATATTTTTTTGCTCTTTATACTCTCTAATGAGCCTCGCAATCTCCTCATCTTCAGCATCACTCTCTCGCGAACTATCAAAAAGTGCTACTACAATGTCTGCTGATTCGATAGCTTCAAGACTTCTCTCAACCCCTATGCGCTCTATCTCATCATCTGCATCACGAATACCAGCAGTATCGACTATACGAATAAGGTGTGTTCCTATCTTCACCTGCTCTTCAATCGTGTCACGAGTAGTTCCCGCTATATCACTTACAATTGCTCTATCGAAATTAAGAAGAGCATTTAAAAGAGAACTCTTTCCAACATTTGGCTTCCCAATAATCGCGACCTTGAAGCCTTGCATAAGACCTTCACGACTCTTAGAGGCCTGAAGTGTTTTACTGAGCAAACTGTGTAACTCATCAAGTTTTCTCTTTATCTGAACTACTAAGTCCTCAGGCAAGTCCTCTTCCGCATAGTCTATGCTTACTTCACTAAACGCCAATATATGAATAATATCATCACGTACATTTTCGATAAAGTGTTTGAGAGAACCTTTCATCTGTGAAGCTAAAATCTTTGCAGCATCTTCACTTTTTGCTTCAATGAGTTGTGCTATCGCTTCTGCTTCACTTAGATCTATGCGACCATTAAAAAAAGCTCTTTTAGAGAACTCTCCTGGAGTTGCCACTCTTGCTCCTAACTCTAGAGTAGCCTTCAAGATACTCTGTGCCACTATAAATCCACCGTGACACTGTATCTCTACAACATCTTCACCTGTAAAAGAGTTAGGTCCCTCAAAGTATATAACTATCGCTTCATCAATCAGCTCACTCTTTGTATCATATATATTTGTTAGGGTTGCGTATCTTTTTTGGAGGGTATCTTTTTTTGAGAGTTTCTTTGCAATCTCTAAAGCACTCTCGCCACTTAATCTTATAATGGCGATAGAGCCTATACCATTTGCAGTGGCAATGGCAGTTATTGTATCGTTCATAACGTACTAATTATTGTGATAATCGTTAATGATTATATATTTTAATCCATCTTTTGTAGAGCGAATCACTACATACTTATCTGGATATCTATTTCGAAGTTCTTTAAGTGCTATCTGGACTAAAACACCATCTAATATTTTAGTCTGTGCGCGACCATCTCTCTCTACGTTTTCATATACATTTGAGAGATAGCGCCCTATCGACTCCTCTTGGTTTTTTAAAAACTCAGCTATCTCCAAGCGCAGCTGAACGTCATACTTTGAGTTTATCCAATTAAAAATCATATAAGAGAGAGCCTTGTATCTATAGCCCTCTTTTCCGATAAGGAGAGCCGCGTCGTCACCTTTAAACTCGATTAGAAGTGTTTCGCTATCATACGGTTTCACATCTATCTCTTCTATGCTAAAACAAGTCAGCTTAAATAGAGAGTTGATTCCCTCTTTTACTTCTAATGCGATTGATTCCATTTTAGCCGTAGAATCGGAGTTCTCTTCTTCTTCATTCTCTTCATCAAACTCATCATCATAATCAGCAGTATAATCGAGTCCACTGCCGAGATCATCATCTTCATCATCTTGATCACTTACAAAAGAGGCTGGCATAATCGTGTCATTTATAATTTTATGAGTGGATTCTTCCTCTTTCTTTGAACTATCTAAGTTAGTTTTTTCTGGCTTTATAGCCTTAGACTTCTCCTCTTTTTCTACCTTCACACTCTCTTTAGTCTCTTCTTTTTGAGTGCTCTGTGCCTCAGCAACTGCTACAATAATTGCACTTTTTTTAAAGAAACCAAAAATACCCTTACTAGGCACTTGAACTACTTCTATCTTGAGCTCAGTAATCGAACACTTCAGTGCAGACGCAGCGTCCTGATACGCTTCTTCGAGCGTAATCGCTTCAATTTTCATCATGACTATTTCTCTTTAGTCTCTACTGCGACTTTGGCGTCTTTAGCGTTTTTGAACTGCTGGTTTACGATAAACTGCTGCGCTATTGAGAAAAGGTTGTTCACGAACCAGTAAAGCACTAGACCTGAAGGGAATGTGATAAAGAAAAATGTAAAAATCACTGGTAACCACTTCATAATCTTCTCCTGCATAGGATCCGTAAAGTTGTTTGGAGTCATCTGCTGCTGTAGGAACATTGATGCACCCATCAGTAGTGGCAGTATGTAATACCCATCCATACGAGAGAGGTCATTAATCCATAAAATCCACTCAGCACCTTGAAGCTCAACCGCATTTAAAAGTACGCGATAGATTGCGAAGAATACAGGAATTTGTAGAAGCATTGGTAAGCAACCGCCAAGTGGGTTAGCTCCATGCTTTTTGTACATATCCATTGTTGCAGCGTTTAAACGCTGTGGGTCGCCTTTGTAGCGCTCTTTGAGGTCTTTCATCTTCGGTGCAAGATCTTTCATTTTCTGCATAGAGACCATACCCTTGTAAGTAAGCGGATAAAGCACAAGTCTGATAATAGCAGTCAGTCCTATAATAGCCCAACCCCAGTTTCCAAAGATGCCATGTAACCATAAAAGCAGTGCGAAAAGTGGCTTAGATGCAAAAGTAAACCAGCCATACTCAATGGCATTTGTAAGCATTGGATTTATAGAATCAAGTGTTTTATAATCTTTAGAACCTATATATCCATTAAACTTTAGGTTTTGTAAACCATCGAAGTAAACGATAGGATTATCTTCACGATCACGTTCAACTAGGATAACTCTATCTTTTGAGAAACCATACATTATGGTAGCAGTATATTGGTCAAACGCCGATGTAAGTTCAACTCCACTGAATGATTTTCTTCCCTCAGCATCGCCATCTTCGATGATAGTCACAAGATCATCATCAGTATAAACCATAGCCCCAACTACGGTCATCATCTCCTCATTTTCATTTACACGAGGACGCTGCCCTAAATAAACATAGTATCTTTTATCTTGTGAGAGTGAAATCTCTACATCGTAGTGTCCATCGGCATAAAAAGTCAACTTCTTTGTAACGCTTAAAGTTGAGAGTTTCTGCGTTAGCGTTACGCTTTGAGGAGTACTCTCAAGATTTACTTCTGAGACACTTGCACTATAAGGAGTGGAAGCCGCTTCTTTATTTAAGTCTTCATCTGAAAATCTCAAGTAGAGTGGTTTTGTTCCAAATGCTGGAATCAACTCTGCATGCTTGTCATCATTGTCTCTAAACTTATCTTGAAGCAACTCTTTAGAGGAGATACGCCCAAGAGTATCCATCTTTAAAATAAAGTTTTCATTTGTAACAGTTAAGATACTGTTCGTTACACTCTTCTCTTGAGCGGAAATACTATGTCCAGCTTCTGCTTCAACGTCAACCTTTTTTGAGACAACGCCATCAACACCGCCATCAAGTGATACTTGTTCAGTTTGAGACTCACTCTTAGTCTCCGGTAGTTCTGGTGGAAAAATAGCTGTATAAGCTACGAAAAAAATTATGGACAATAGTACTGCTACTATTAGTCTCTGGTTTGGTGTCATTTTGTCTAACACTTGTTTACCCTTTATATGAAAAATTTTTTATTATGTAATAACGGTTCTTTTTATCTGGAACCAGCCAATATTTTATAGTTTCAACCTCTAA
>JAYEHI010000206.1:0-1804 GCA_034659455.1 Campylobacterota bacterium
AAGTACAAAATAAACGCCGTTGCGGAGTTCTTTTACAAAAATGAGAGATACGGAATAATAATCGTTCTTATCATCCTCATGACTCCGCTTAAAGATTATGTTCTCTTCTTGCCAGTGAGAACCATACTAGAACTACTACTATCAAACTAAAGGAATAATATGAAATTTTACATCGCAACAGATCATGCCGGCATCGAGTTAAAAGACTATACAGTTGAACTATTAAAAGAGAAAGGTCATGAAGTGGTTGATTTAGGTCCATTTTCTAAAGATCGTGTAGATTATCCAGATTACGCGCATAAAGTAGCTACATCCGTTTTAGAAGACAACTCTGCTCAAGGTATCCTAATCTGTGGAAGCGGTATAGGAATGAGCATGGCAGCTAATCGTCACGAAGGCATCCGTGCGGCACTCTGTCATGACGCATACACTGCTATGGTTGCTCGTGGACACAATGATGCAAATGTTTTATGTTTTGGTGAGCGCATCGTTGGAAAAGGTGTGGCGGAGTCCATACTAGATGCTTGGATTGCCGGGAGTTTTGATGGCGGTCGCCACTGTGGTCGCGTTGAGAAGATAGAGCTCTAGTACTATGTTTTGGGAATGGTCGCTCTTAACTATACTCTCCCTTGTTTCTGTCTATCTTTTTGTAAAGATGTTTTACTTTAAGAGCATCACAAACAAAGAGCAGAGAAGTAATGACTTGATGAAGTTAACACTCAATGAGGCTGAAATACTTATACGTAAGTACCAGATCCAACTACAGCGTGCCCTTGGTAATGTAGATATACTCAGCGAAGAGCTCACTAAACTAAGAAATGAGCTCAAAGTCCTTAAAGGACGTAACTCAAAACACAGACAAGAAGTAGATAGACTAAACGGTAAGATTAAAGCCCTTGAGGGTAGAATCGATGCACTTTTATAAAGGACACAGAGATGAAACTAAGTAATACAGAACGTAAAATAATCGAAGACGCTATCAGAGACATACAAGACTTTCCTAAAGAGGGAATTGTATTTAAGGATATCACTACACTTTTAAACGATGCAGAAGCATTTAGTGTTTTAATGAATCACCTTTACGCAAGATATAAGCAGTATGACTTAGAGTACATTGCAGGTATAGATGCTCGTGGTTTTATCTTTGGAGCTGCCTTAGCGCAGATGCTTCAAATTGGCTTTGTGCCAATTCGTAAAAAAGGAAAACTTCCCTATACGACTATAAGTGAAAAATACGCCCTAGAGTATGGTATTGACGAGATAGAAGTACATATCGACGCTTTTGGCAAAGAAAAAGGTGCAAGAGTCCTCATCATAGATGACCTCATAGCTACAGGAGGCACTGCAAATGCCGCTGCAACTCTAGTAAATCAGACAGGTGCACAGACGGTTGAATGCTGTTTTATCATAGGTCTTACTTTTCTCGATGGTATTAAAAAGCTAGAAGAGAAAACTGATGTTTATTCACTAATAGAGGTTAATTAATGTATATCCCTTCAGCTTCAAAATACGATCCAAACGAAAACGGACACTTTGGAATCCACGGTGGACGCTATGTCCCCGAAACACTTATGCCAGCCCTACTTAAACTTAAAGAGGAGTATGAGACTATCCGCTTTAACAAAGAGTTTTGGGAAGAAGTTCACTACTACCTTAAAGATTATGTAGGTCGTCCCTCTCCTCTTTACTATGCAGAGAATATCTCAAATGAACTTGGTGCAAAAATCTACTTCAAACGCGAAGACCTGAACCATACGGGAGCACACAAGGTAAACAATGTTATAGCACAAGGGCTTATGGCTAA
>JAYEHI010000207.1:0-9111 GCA_034659455.1 Campylobacterota bacterium
TTTTGCACTAAAAGACGCAAAAGAGTAGGGTGCTAGTAAAATTAATAAAAATAGTATTTTATTCAAATATCTCTCCATATATCTTTTTATCTTCCATTGAGAAAATGTCCAAGACTGACGTCGCTCCAATCTCTTGATAGTTCTAAGTACTCATTAATGGAGTTAAATACCTTTGCAAAGTCAGCATTTTTTTCACTTAACTCTGTTGTAACTTCTTTAAGCCCTCTCTTACCGGCTTGAGTAACGTCTTGGGGAAATGAGCCGAGTTTAACACCAAGTCCTTTGAGCTTTTTGAGTGCATAGATGTTTTCATGATGAAACTCTGAAGTCATGTTTGAGTTCATTTCGCTTGCACACACTTCGATGATGGATTGATGCTCATATGCCATCTTTTCCCACGACTGTTTATTAAATGTAAGTTCAAGAATAGAACCTGGCTCGTGCCATCCAGAGTAGTAGTAAGGTGCAACTTTATAAAACCCCATCTTGATATCAAGAGCAGGACCAACCCACTCGGTAGCGTCAATTACACCGCGCTCAAGCGAAGTGTAAATCTCTCCTGCAGGAAGAAGTATTGGGTTGACCCCCATTTTAGAGAAAACTTCGCCACCAAGTCCTGGTATACGCATTTTTAAACCCTGCATGTCTTCAAGTGAATTGATTGGTTTTCGAAACCATCCACCCATTTGGATGTTGGTGTTTCCACCCATAAAAGGGTGAAGATTGTACATAGCATACTGTTCTCTCCATAACTCAAGTCCACCGCCATAGAGCATCCATGAGTTAATCTCTTCTGCAGTAAAGCCAAAAGGTATACCGCTATAGAGAGAAAAAGCCGAGTTCTTCCCTTTCCAATAGTATGGTCCAGAGTGAAAAGCATCAATTTGACCACTGCTTGTTGCGTCAAAAACGGCAAGAGCTGGAACAAGTACATTCTTAGGAAATATTTTTATTTCTAAACTCCCTCCACTCACGGCATTTACTCTTGCAGCAAAGTTCTCAACACCAGTGCCCATGATAGGAAAGTGTGCAGGCCAAGATGTTGCAAGGTTGATAACTGTTTTTTTATTTCTGTTGATGTTTATGTGTTTTACATCTTTGCTCTGTTTCGGATGTTTTGAGTAGTCAATCGCTTGACGGTTGTTCTCGTTACATCCATTGAGTGCAATTGCGGCAGATGCCGTGGTCGCGGTAGTTAAAAAGGTTCTACGGTTCATAGATGGTCTCCTTTGGGGTTAGTTAAAATCAAATAGAGATATTTGGGCTTGAGAGTTCATCGGTTTAGATAAAATCTCTTTGGTAACACCGATGACAAGTGCAAAGTGAAAAGAGCTGGCTTTTAACAAGTTTACAATCTCATTCTCGTTCTTATAGATTAACAAGGAGGCTCTATTTTCTATTTTGGAGATTAGTTTTTCTTCATAATGGGGAATAACATATATGATTTTTGCCCAAGTCGCTTCTCTTTGAAGAAAAAATATTTCTGACTCAACCAAAGCACTATGTTTTTCAAAGATTAATACCTTATCGCTTGTGCCAAACTCTTTTATCTCAAATTTTTTATTTGTAAAAACGGCTTCAAAATGATCTATCGGTGTAAACTTTTTCAAACGATAATTTATTTGCAAGTTTTTAAACAGAGCAAGCAGTATCTCTAAATAAGGGATGAAAAATGGTGACAATAGCTGCCTTTCATAAAAAACATCATCATAAATAAATGATGTCTCAAAAAGTGTTTGCTCTACTATGCATACATGGCTTAGTGAGGTTTGTGAAAGTTCTATTGTTTTGGTAAAAATGTCTCTACTAATAAGAGCAGGGCAGAATAGAATGGTACTTTCGTCTTGGGCATCCCATAGAAGTTTACAAATCTCTTTGATATCTCCGTTAACAGTAAGAAAAGTGGGTTCTGTAATTATTTGAAGTGCGAGTTTTAAGACTATCTCATTGCATTCGTAAACGACAAGGTTTTTCTCTATAAGCCTAAAACGCAGAAGGCGTTTTAAAGCATCTTCTATCGAGCTTACTTTTATCCATGCTATTTCGCTATCACTGATTTGAGTAGGTTTACTAAAGAGTATTCCATACGCTCCATTAAAAATAGCATCTTCTATTGTCTCTTCTTCAAATGCCATAAACAAATCACCACGCTTAACGGATTTGGCTTCAAAAACGACATTGGTAAAACTAGTTACAAATGGCTTGTTGACTAGTGTACCATTTGTAAGCGCTAGGACATTTTCAAGTCTCATCCAATCGGTGTGCCTGCCTTTTTCGGTTTTTCTGGTCTTACTAAACAGAGACCATCTTCATCCTTAGCAGCAAGAAGCATTCCTTCACTCATCATACCCATTAGTTTAGCAGGTTTAAGATTTGCAACAACACATACTTGTGTTCCAACAAGAGACTCAGCAGAGTAGAACTCTTTTATTCCTGCTACAACCTGTCTTGTGTCATTTTCACCAAGACTTACTTGTAGTTTTAAAAGCTTCTTACTTTTAGGAACTTCCTCAGCTTCAAGTACTGTACCTACTTTTAAAGATGTTTCAAAGAACTGTCCAATCTCTATAAGGTTATCATCAAAGTTGGCTTTTGAGTCATGTTGCTCTTTTTTCTTCTTTGGAGCTTTTTCCTCTTTTGGAGGGTTTGGCTCTGCATTTGGTGCTTCTGGCATCAAGGGCTCTTCAACACGAGGAAAAAGAGGTGGAACTTTTTTAATATTAAATAGTTTTAGAAGCTTTTTATCTATAACTAGCTCACTGAAAGAGTCATTATTAATCTCAAAGTTTAAAGCATCTGCAACAATGTTTGTTGTTTTTGGCATAACAGGATGTAGCATAACAGAAGCTTTAGCTAAGATGTTTGCAACTAAAGCAACTGTAGCAAGTGCTTCATCTACCTTGTCATTTTTCATTTTAGCCCAAGGCTCATGTTCAGTAATAGCACTGTTTCCTATAGAGAAGAGTTTCCATAACTCTTCAAGATATCTATGTGTTTGCATTTCATTCATATAGCCATCAAGAGAGTCTAAAACAGTGTTCATAGCCTCAAGTTCTTTAGTATGATACTTCTCAACATCTACACTATCTATACTAAAGTCAGAGTATTTTCCACTCATTCCAATAATACGGTTGAGAAGGTTCCCAAGGTCATTACTAAGCTCAGAATTGATTCTATCAATGAATGCACGTTGAGAAAAATCGCCATCTTGACCAAATGGAACTTCTCTAAGCATAAAATATCTTAGGTTTTCAACGCCATAAGCATCTGAAACCTCTTTAGGCGAGATAACATTTCCTTTTGATTTAGACATTTTTTCACCGTCTCTAGTCCACCAACCATGAGCACCTATCTGTTTTGGAAGGGGCAAGTCTAAACTCATTAAAAATGCTGGCCAGTAAATAGCATGAAAACGTAAAATATCTTTTCCGACAAAGTGAGTACTTGCGGGCCAGAAGTTCATATCTGCATCCCCCTTCCCATAACCAAGTGCTGTAACATAGTTAAGCAGAGCATCAAGCCAAACATACATAACATGTTTATCATCGTTAAGACTCTCTGGCATCTGCACACCCCAAGTAAATGAGGTGCGAGTTACTGAAAGATCGCGAAGACCACCTTTTACAAAGTTTTTCACTTCATTAGCACGTGAACGAGGCATAATAAAGTCAGGATTTGCTTCATAGTGAGCAAGTAGTTTATCTTCATACTCTGAAAGTTTGAAAAAATAACTCTCCTCTTTTACAACACTTGTAGTACGGCCACAGTCTGGGCAGAACTCACCGTCGATGAGTTGAGTTTCTGGAAAGAATGTTTCACAACTTACGCAGTAGTGGCCCTCATAGAAATCTTTGTATATATCTCCCTTGTCAAACATCTTGACAAATGCTTTCTTAACGCCAGCCATGTGATCATTATCCGTAGTACGAATAAACTTACTATAGCTTATCTCAAACTCGTCCCAAAGATTTTTAAAAGTAGCACTAATCTCATCTGCAAACTCTTGAGTAGGCTTGCCGGCTTTAATAGCTGATTCTTCTATTTTTTGACCATGCTCATCCGTTCCAGTCAAAAAGTAAGTCTCATTGCCTCTTAATCTTTCATATCTTGCTACTGTATCTGCAATAAAAGTCGTGTATGCATGCCCTATGTGAGCTTCGCCGTTAACATAGTATATAGGTGTTGTTATATATTTACTCAAAGTTTAAAATCCTTAGTTTATTGGTTGTTAAAATTCAAATCCACCAGTATCGCCTTTAGACATACTGTTGTAAACGGCTTTTACGTACTCATCTCTGAGTTCGCAGCCGAAATAAAACTCACAAGCACTACATGATTTGTGATTTTTATCTTTTTGACAATTCTGAAGTTTCTCTATCATCTCATCAAGATAGATTTCAAATTTGTCTTTTGTTTCTTTATGCATTTTTAGCATAAACCTCTTTTACTCTTGCTATTTCGTAGTTTGAACCAAAGAAGCATGGAGAAGTTCCATGTATATGGTCATGTGATAGACTCATGATATCATCATTAATGCCATCAATAGCATCACCACCTGCAATTTTATATATAAATGCAAAAGGATAAACTTCAAAAAGTTTTCTTAGCTTACCATTTGGTCTATCGGAAGTTGCAGGGTAGCTAAATAGGCCTCCGCCTTTAAGTAAAATCTGATGTAAGTCAGGTACCATTCCTCCTGAGTATCGTAAGCGATACCCTTCAGAGAATAGACCATCAATCATTTCCTTATGGTATGGCTCCCAGTTCTGTTGTGTGCCACCAGGAGCATTAAGCTTACCTTTTTCATTAAGACGAATCTCTTTTACAAACTCAAATTCACCAGCCTGAAGGAGATAAAGTTTCGTTTTATTCTCAGCAAAAACCATCTCAACGCGTGGACCATATACTACATAACAAGAAGCTACCATCTTCTGTGCTCCCCACTCCTCTTCATATATTCCAAATATTGAGCCAACACTTAGATTTACATCCACTAACGAAGAACCATCAAGTGGGTCATATGCGATAAAGTATTTACCCTCTTTATTTATAAGCATCTCATGCTCTTTCTCTTCACTAGCTATTGTATGAACTGAAGAGACTCTTGAAAGCTCTTCTTCAATTATTAGGTCACATTTTATATCTAGCTGGAGTTGTGTTTCACCAGAGCTGTTCTCTTGCTGTGAATAACCTATGTCTTTTACGTCAATGGCATCTTTAATTCTTATAGCACTTCTTTGAATCGCGTCAAATATATCTCTCATTTTACTTGTCCTTTTTGTTAAACTTTTTTTGCATTTTTAAATATCCAAGATATTATTTCATCTGAATTGTTAAGATTTAGAATCTCAATTTCGCTCGGTAAATCATAATTTTGGGTGTTGATACTATAGTCCGTCGCTAATGCATTCATGTAGGGAATATAGTCCTTATCTATAAAGTTTCGAAAAACACTTATACGAGGTAGTGGAAGACTTTTCAATCCTTCCACAAGCAAAACGTCAAAACCATGAAAGAGTCGAATCATATCTTCAAGTTCTGAGTGTCTTTTTGAAAAGTATGTTGTTCTTTGCCCAGAAGTCACTATAACCTCTGCACCAGTATCGCTAAACTTATAACTATCCTTTCCCTCAACGTCAAAACGAGCCTTATCTTTAGGATCATGCTTGATAATGGCAACTTCTAGTTTGTGTTCATGAATCAATTTTCGAGCTACTTTTAATATTAGCGTGGTTTTACCGCTATTGGATGGTCCAGTAAACGCAACAGCCAATCTTTTTTTCAACTTTTAAACCCTTCATGAAATTTCAGGTGATTATACAAAAGAAGAGTTTAATAAGATATAATTTCAGGCAAATAAGAGGAGAAAAATGAAAACTTTTTTAATTACACTACTGTTTATTCTATTGTTTGATGCTTGTTCTACCAAAAATGCTTTTTCTACATTAGGCATAACACAAGAGCAGCAAATAAGTGAAGAAAATAGACAAAGCTCCAAAATAAAAAATGAAGAAACTATTGATGGTTTAGTCTCTCTTTTCTACCTGAATGCACTTGAACCAGAGTCCGTTCAAAAGAGCGATTCTTTTTATATCTATTTATACACAAAAAGTGACAACTCGAATGTGAAGTTTTTACTAAATGACAAAGAACCTATAAAAATTGAAGAGCTTAAAGAAGAGAACAGATTCTCGCATCTTAATAAATTTCAGGCGGATTGGAGCAAGTACTATCATGTCACTTTTGAAAAAGAGGACGAAAACTTATCATTTCAGATTAAGAATGGTGAGTTTTCATCGGACATACTGCTGTTTAATGCAAACGAATTATAGAAGAGTTTTAAACCGTTGAAGCAAATACTCTAAATAGATAGCTTAGAAGTACAGTTATAACTTGAAGCCCTATGATAATAACGAGAGGGGCTAAATCAAGACCATTAAAGTCCGTTCTTATAAATCTTCTTACAAAGAAATATGCTGGCTGCGTAATTCGATTTAAAAACTGCACTACTGGATTATATGGGTCTGGGTTTACAAAACTTAAAAGTGCTGCGATAATCAACACCCATATGTAAATATTGATTAGACCCGTAAATATACCACCAATTTGTAATATTGCTATTCCTAAACTACTCATTTTATAATCTCTCCAATGTAATTTTTAAGATACTTATATATCTCTGCTAGTTCTGGACCATCTTCAGCGTTTGTTAATAGTATACGCAAAGGTTTAGAAAAACTCTCATCTTCTAGTCCTGAATGCTTCATAACATGCTGCTTAAAATCGTCATATTCATCAAAGTAGGGTGCAGACTTAATTGTCTCTGTCATAAGCGATATCTTCTCTTGCAGAGCGTCTGGAATATTACGCTGTGAAAATATTGGAGATATTTTAACTTTTAGTTCCTGAGTGGTTGTCGCTTCTTCTAAGTAGATACGCGCGAGTTCGCCTATTTCCGAATCAGCGAAGCCAACATAGCGAGAAAGTTCTTTTGCATCAAGATCTTTCAAGTGTTGTTGATTGATATCTTTTAAGGCATTTATGTCCAAACGAGCAGGGCTTTTAGTTATACAAGAGAGATCAAACCATTCCGCTGCTGTCTTTATAGTAAATATCCTATTGGGCATTTCATATAGTGTTGATATTAAATAATTTGATATAGCTTCTGGTAAATAACCCTCTCTAAGAAGCTCTTTTACGCTTAAACTACTATTGATAGGTGGAATGTGAGCATACTCAAGCTGTTTTTCATACTTCAAAGAGTCTCTAATATACTTTTGTTTTGAACTGTTATTAATCTTATCATCATTGACAATAACGCCACTTACATTATTTAGCATATCATCAACAGCGGTAGCGAAATCATACATTGGAGTTTTGTTTTGGTCTAAAATAACAAAACTATCAATTTCATCAGGCTCAAAGCTGATATCACCTTGAACTATGTCTTTGACAATGAGAGCATTATCCGGTCTTGCTACTCTAATACTAAAAGGGTTTGTGTTATCTATAACGAGCTCAGCGGGAAGATTACGACAAGCATCATCATAACTGTAAGCTTTGCCTTCTTGTTTTGCTTCTTCTCTTTTTTTCTCAATCCAGTTATCAGAACAAAAACAGCTAAAAGCTTTTTTCTCATGCACCAACTGAAGTGCCATTGCTGAATAAAAACGGACATTTTGACTCTGATAGGTAACTTGAGAGTAGGTGATATCAAAAAGAGACAGAGTGTCTAAAATTTCTTGATCCTTATTCTCTATATTTTTTTCTTTGTCCATGTCTTCTATTCTAACTATCAACTCTTCTTGTTTTTGTACAGAGACTATAGAGTTAATTAGAGCGACGCGTAAATCGCTGATAGAGATATCAGCAGTTGGACTAGATGCAAATCTTAGCATTAAAATTCCTAAAATGTTTTTTATGATTTTATCGTATTATATATTAAAATTTAATTTATTTTGTGATTTTTTTAAATGAAGGTGGTGACCCCGAGGAGAATTGAACTCCTGTAACATGGATGAAAACCATGGATCCTAACCGCTAGACGACGGGGCCACTTTTAATTTTTACAACTTGTTTTGTTGAGCCGAAATTATATATATTTTATGCTTAAATAAACATAAAATATATAATATTTTCAACTATTCGTAGAAACTACGCAGTGCTCTAATGATTACAGCATTTTTAGAGATACTCTCTGCTTTTGCATTTTCGTTTACTGTGTCATAGATGTCTAAAGGAAGAGATATTGAGAATGTTTTAGTCTCAACCTTCTTCTTTTTAGCTATCATTGCTGTTACACCAGTAAGAAGCTCTATTATTTTTTTAGTATCTATCGGTTTTTGAATAAAACTATTTACACCAACTTCAATAGACTCAGAAATTTTCTCGATGTCATTGCTTGCAGATATTACAATAATAATCTGAGTTGGGTTTATCTCGCGAATTTTGCGTGAAAGTTCGATTCCGTCCATTCCTGACATAATAATGTCAACAAAGATTACATCTGGTTTATTTTCAAGATAAAGATTTAAAGCAGTCTCTCCATCAAAGCAAGAACTTACGTCCGCAAAGAAGTTTTTGAAAGTAGAGCTGAGAAGCTCATTGGTTACTTTCTCATCCTCAACGACAAGCGCTGTAAGTTTTTTTGTCTGTTCCGTTAATTGAATTAAATCAACATTGCTCATATTACATCCTATTTATATATTTTAGTAATGAATTATACTGTAAAATAGTAAACAAATCTAACATTTTGAAACAAGAAGGTAGTTGTTATTTATCAAACCTCTTAAAATAGGGCTTTTGAAACTCTATTTTTGTTATAAAATATGTGTATTTTTTATTGTTCTTAAGTTTTATTTTGTTTAAATTGTTCTAGCCATTCTATATCAGACTCTTTTGAGTCTTCTTTTTGATCAAGGAGCGAGCCAATTATAGCAATGAGAGTTTCATTATCCATAAATTCCAAGAGATCTGGGTTGATTGTAGTTAGTGTAGTATTTTCATGAGTGTTAAGTAGATTTTGAATATCTAATATTAATTGTTCTTTATCGGTCATCTTTTCCATAATCCTTTATTTTGGTTAACATAATGTAAATTCTCTTGAAAAAA
>JAYEHI010000208.1:0-1790 GCA_034659455.1 Campylobacterota bacterium
ACTATCGTATGTGAGACCTTTTCCTATGAGTGAGACAACTTTTTTAGGGTTTTTTGGTTTATAAGTCAAGTGGATAAGTTTACTATCGTGACGAGATGCACGACCAACGGCTAGCATGGAGTTACACCTCTCTTTTTTGAGCTCTTTTTCTCCAAGGACTTCGCACTCTAAATCATTCTCTTTTGCTAGCTCTTTAGCAAGTTTAGCAAATGTAGGAGGATTTAAATCTTCTGGAATAGTGTTAACAATGTCACGAGTAAAACATGTAGCATCCGCTACGATGATAGCATCGCTAAAAGTTTTTATAGCTGCTTTATAGTCATCTTTTGTGTAGATAAGTGAGATGTTTTTTAGAGATGGTTTCTCTTTTTTTGACTTGTATCTATCATAAGTGTAACCACCTAGAACAAACCCCTCTACAAGAGCAAAGATGATAGACTTATCATCTATAGCAACATTTGCACTTTTGTAGTTTGTTGACTTGAGAGCTTTTATAGCGATTGCAGAAACACTTCTGATATCATCTGCACAAAACTCTTCTACACCACAAAAAAGAGTGTTTTTGTTATGTAAAAAACAGATACTATCTGCTGCTGCACTAAAGCCAGCAAGTTTAAGAGCCTTTTTGTTTTTATGTTTTTTGAGCTGTTCTTTTGTAATGTACTCTAAGCTGATATCGCTTGAAGCATCTGAGATATTTTGATTTAGTAGTTGTATATTCATCATGATTCCTATCTAGTAAATTAAGTAAAACTATAATAGCTAAATAAGAATAAGAGTTAGATAACGTAAAGTAGAGTCATGAAGTAGTGAAAGAGACTTCCTGCTAAGACAAAGAGGTGCCACACAGCATGATAGTATGGTTTGGAGTCATGGATGTAAAAATAGACACCAAGAGTATAAGCAAGACCACCTGCTACAAGAAGATAAAAACCAGTGTCTGCAAGTACCTCACGAAGCGGTCCCATAGCTATCACTATAAGCCACCCCATAACTATATAAAGAATGAGTGAAAGGAGTTCAAAACGGTTAGGGTATTTAAACTTCATATATATGCCAAAAAATGCACTAAACCACTCAGCTGCTGCTATGCCTACACCATAAGGAGAGTCCTCTAGAAGGTATAGTGTTACAGGAGTATATGTTCCAGCTATTAGAAGATAGATAGATGCATGGTCAAATGTTTGAAAGACCTCTTTTAGTTTATGGTGTGTAAGAGCATGATAGAGGGTAGAAGAGCCATACATCACAACAAGTGTAGTTCCATATATAGCTGAACTCACTATTGCTATTAGTGAGCCATTAAGAGTGGCAAACGCCACTAAAACGACTAAACCTATGATACTTAAAAAGAGACCGACTCCATGAGTTATGAAGTGCCAAATCTCTTCTGCAAGAGTAAAGTCATTTACAGAAGAGCCCTCGTTAGTCAAAATGAAGGATATCTTTTGCCTGTATCATATCTTTGTCACCGCGTCCACTTAGGTTGACGATGATGAGTTTATCTTTTATATTTGGTAATTTTTTGAGGTATGCTACTGCATGAGAAGATTCAAATGCTGGGATGATTCCCTCTTTTTGAGAGAGCCACACAAAAGCATCTAATGCCTCTTGATCGGTCACGTTATCATAACTTACAGAATCATTATCTTTATGAAAAGCGTGTTCAGGGCCTATACCTGGGTAGTCAAGTCCTGCACTTATGGAGTGAGCTTCGAGTATCTGGCCATCTTCATCTTGTAGTAGGTAAGACATTTGGCCATGTAAAACGCCAGGACGACCCTTATCAA
>JAYEHI010000209.1:0-1788 GCA_034659455.1 Campylobacterota bacterium
CCCCGTAGGGTAGCCCTGATAGGAACGATATTAAATTTTAATTTGATTTAGTGGATAGCGGGAATTGGCTTTTTATATAAATAAACATTAATTCTGATTAACAACGATTTAACAAATTTTAGATAAAATATAATATTATATGAAAACGGTGGAATAATAATGTCTTCAAAAAAAACAATGTCAGAAAGAGATATTTGTACTAAATACATCACACCAGCACTTAAAAAAGCAGGTTGGGATATACAAACACAAGTTCGAGAAGAGCTATCTTTTACAGATGGTCGTATCTATGTAAAAGGTAATAAAACTACTAGAGGTAAAAGTAAAAGAGCAGATTATATCCTTTACTACAAACCAAATATCCCAATAGCAATAATAGAAGCAAAAAAAAACACCTTATCAATCAATGCAGGTATTCAGCAAGGTATTGAATATTCTACGATACTTGATATTCCAGTAGTATTTAGTAGTAATGGAGATGGTTTTTATGAACACGATAAAACCTTATCAAATGGAGCAATAGAAAGAGAACTAGCACTTGACAATTTCCCATCACCAGAAGAACTTTGGAATAGATATAAAAAATTCAAAGGTATTGAGTCAAAAGAGCAAGAAAAGGTTATCTCACAAGACTACTATTTTGATTCTACAGGCAGAAGTCCAAGATACTATCAACAAATAGCAATAAATAGAACACTTGATGCAATAGCAAAAAAACAAAATAGAATCCTACTTGTAATGGCAACAGGTACAGGTAAGACTTACACCGCATTTCAAATCATTCATAGACTTTGGAAAAGTGGAACTAAAAAAAGAATCTTATTTTTAGCAGATAGAAACGCACTAATTGAGCAAACAAAAAAGGGTGATTTTAGACACTTCAAAGACAAAATGACAGTTATTAAAAAGAAAACAATAGATAAGTCATTTGAGATATATTTAGCTTTATATCAAGGTTTAACTAACTATGATGAAGATAAAGATGCATACAGAGAGTTTAGCAAAGATTTTTTTGATTTAATAGTTATCGATGAAGCACATAGAGGAAGTGCCTCAGAAGATAGTGCTTGGAGAGAGATTTTAGACTATTTTACAAGTGCTACACAAATTGGTCTAACAGCAACTCCAAAGGAAACAAAAGAAGTATCAAATATAGAATATTTTGGAAATCCAATCTATACATATTCACTAAAACAAGGTATTGATGATGGATTCTTAGCACCTTACAAAGTTTTAAGAGTAGGACTTGATATTGATTTAGAGGGTTGGCGACCCCAAAGTGGTAAAACAGATAATAAAGGTCAACAAGTTGAAGATAGACTATACAACACAAAAGACTATGATAAAAATTTAGTCATAGAAGAGAGAACTAAAATAGTTGCTAAAAAGATTACAGAGTATTTAAAAAAACATAGTAGATTTGATAAAACAATTGTATTTTGTATTGATATTGACCACGCCCAAAGAATGAGAAGTGAATTGGTAAAAGCAAACTCAGACCTAATGGCAGAAAATCCAAAATATATTATGCAAATCACAGGTGACAATGATGAGGGTAAAAGAGAACTTGACAACTTTATCAATCCAGAAGAAAAGTACCCAGTTATTGCTACTACTTCAAAACTAATGACAACAGGAGTTGACGCTCAAACTTGTAAGTTGATAGTATTGGATAGCAATATTGCTTCAATGACTGAATTCAAACAGATAATAGGTCGAGGTACTAGAATCAATGAAGAGTATGGAAAAACATACTTTACTATTATGGATTTTAGAAATGTGACTGAT
>JAYEHI010000210.1:0-1783 GCA_034659455.1 Campylobacterota bacterium
GGCTGGTTACTCTCTTTGAGTGCGTACTCTACTGTAGTTTGTTTTTTCTCTTTGCAGATGATGATGCCTATAGATGGGTTCTCATCTGGTAGTTTTATAGTATCATTAAGTACTGAGAGATAAAAGTTCATCTTTCCTGCATACTCTGGTTTAAACTTGCCTATTTTTAACTCTATGGCTATGAGTGATTTTAGTCTTCGATGATACAGGAGTATATCTATAAAGTACTCTTCATCATCTACTTCGAGCTTGTATTGGTTTCCTAAAAATGCAAAGTCGCTCCCCATCTCATTTAGAAATTCTCTTATTTTGTTGATAAGTCCGATTTCAAGCTGATGCTCACTGTGTTCCTCGCCTAATTCTAAAAAATCGTAGTTATATATGTCTTTTACAGCTAGTTTTGCCTGTTCTTTATATTTTTCTACGATTGTAGTGTCAAAATTTGTTTGATTTAAAAGAAATTTTTCATAAGACTTATTATCTATATGATTGTCTAACACTCTATATGTCCAACCAAACTTGATAACCATTTTGATGTAAAACTCTCGCTCAAGACTATCTTTGGCTTTTTGAAAAATAGCCACATTGTGTGACCATCCAATTTGTGCAGACAATGTCTGCAGTTTTGAATTGTCTTGATATTCTATATAAAAGTTTCGCATGTTCCATAGGTTTCTTTCACTAAAACCTTTCATCCCCACAAACTCTTTTTGAAGCTCAATTGAAAGATTTTTCACTACGGACTTTCCCCATCCAAAAGCTTCTTGTTTTTGTACGATATTTTTGCCAATATCCCAATAGAGATTTATTAGCTCTTTGTTTACGGCTTTGAGCGCTTCGTATTGAGATGAAAGTATTTTAGATTTTATCTCTTTGACAAAAGTAGTGAAGTTTTGATCTGTAATTGAAAGTTCTTTTTTCATTTTAGTGTTGAACTCCATAAAATTCTCTATACCACTTCGCAAACTCACCAATCCCATCAGTTAGTAATGATGAATTTTTAATGTTTAATTTTGAATTATTTTTCAACTCTATTTTCCTTGTGAACTTTTTACTATGCTTGTCAAGAGTTTTATGATTTCTTCTATATCTTGCTGTAGAGACTGTACATGATTTTCGCTTATATCTAGGTAGTCTGTTTTTATAAGTAAGTCTATCCAGTATCTACTTTCTCTTGCTTCTTTACTTGCGATACTCATTTTAGCTATAAAGTCTTTTTTACTTTGACCTGCTTGTGCTTCATTTATATTTGCACCAATAGAAGTGCCACATCTCAATAATTGTTTAGATAATACATACTCTTTTTTATCATCACAGAGATGTTTATAAAGCTTCACTACTCTAATAGCAAAAGTAAATGATTTATCTAAAATTATATTATCTTTCACATTTTATCCAATTTAAAATTAAGCATTAAACATTCACAATTATTTTCATGCGGCATACAAGCTTACTTGATGTTCCGTTGTGTCTGTAGTTTTAAAAGGTTGTGACTCGTTAAGTCCATAGACTGAAGAGCTTGAAGCGTAAGAGAGGTTTTTTACGCCATGGTTACGACACCCCTCTAGTATGTTTAAAAAGCCTACTACATTGCTCTGTATATAAGCATGAGGATTTTCTAGTGAGTAGCGAACTCCTGCTTGTGCAGCGAGGTTGCAGACTGCATCAAAGTTCTCCTTCTCAAAAAGTTCATCAATCACTGATTTGTTTTCCAAATCAGCTTTGATAAACTTATGAGAAGGGAACAATTTTGAATTATAAATTTTAAATGTTAAATTGTTTG
>JAYEHI010000211.1:0-1781 GCA_034659455.1 Campylobacterota bacterium
AAGATGAATATGGTACTTATGCCTACTTTAATGATTATTTTAATAGGTATGTTCCTGTATGCAACGACACTTGGTGCTTTTTCTCAAGCGGTCTCGTTTATGTTTACTCCAGACTGGAGTAAAATAGATTCTGATGCATTTGTGACTGCCGTTGGTCATGCTTTTTTTACACTGAGTCTTGGTATGGGTGCTATTATGACGTACTCTGCATCCATGGAGAAGGGCTCAAACTTAGTGACAAATGCTTTTTGGGTCGCTTTTTTAGATACTGCCATCGCTATAGTCGCGGGGCTTATGCTTTTTACATTTCTTTATCAGTATGGTTCAGGTCCAGCAAAAGGTCCTGGTTTGGTGTTTATATCGCTTCCGGCAGCTTTTTATGAGATGGGCATCATAGGTAATGTGTTTGCAGTACTTTTCTTTTTAGCGTTGGCATTTGCGGGGCTTACTTCGTCAGTTTCACTTGTTGAACCAATGGTTCAGTACTTTATAGATAGGTTCTCGTGGAGTAGGCTTAAAGCTTCTGTCTTGATGGGTCTGTTTTTTTGGTCCATAGGCATAGTCGCACTGCTCTCAAATATAGACGCTTATAAAGAAGTGTTGACTTGGGGCGATAAAAACTTTTTTGATTGGGTAGATCATGTAACGGCGGCTATCATGTTACCTCTTGGTGGTCTTGTCATGGCTATATTTGTTGGATTTGTGATAGAAAAAGAGAGAGTGGAAGCTACTCTTCGTCCACAACTTGGTGTGGTGTTTGACGCTTGGTACTTCTCGCTTCGTTATGTAACTCCAGTAGCTATGTTTGTCGTAATGCTATCTCTTATGGGGGTTTTGTAAGATGGATATGACTAAAGAGTGTAAAAAACTACTTTTAGAGAAAAATATAGATGCCTTTTCAAATATAGACTTTGAAGTGAATGGAGAACTACACACAATGAGCTTTGAGTATATTATCGATACATATATGCAAGCTTCGCAGGAGTCTCAACTTGTTTTTTACACCGCTTTACTCAAAGCCCTTCAAGCAGATGATATGGGTGTTGAGAAGTTTTTTGAGGGGATGGGACAACTCCTTTTGATGACACATCTCTCAAATAAATTTGAGGTCTAGGTATGGGTGGTTGGACATGTCAGCACGATCATAAGGGTCACTGTAAGCTTTTAAATGTGCCATGTGTTCCAGGTATTAAAGGATGTATCTTAAACAAAGGGAAAAATGACTATTTTTTCAGTAGTGGAAACTATGAAGAGGATAAAAAACGCCAAGAAGAGAAGTCTGAAGAAGTGGATTTTGCAGCACTTGCAAGGAGCAACTAGAAGAGAAGTTTCGTAAAGAAATTACTTTTTTGCTTTTTTTCTAAAGAGATGATATTTTTCATTTTCACAGATATCCTCTATATAGTCATCGGGACACTTATTTACATTTGACCATGCACCTGAGGGAAGTCTGACCTCTAATTTATCTTTTTCACGAAGTTTTATGATTTTTTTGTAACTTAGAACCTTATCTGTAGTTGAAAAATCAACCTTTGTTAAATCAACATCTTTTCTATAGTAGCAAGTCTGTTTTGTAAAGTTTCCCCATCCTGGAACGCCATCTTTAGTGTATGGTACCTCATAACCTTTAGCGAACTTGACTATGATTGTGTAGTGGGAGTCTATATAGCACTCGATGATCTTTCCTTTCCCAAAGATGAGACCATACACTTTATCACCAACTTTTGCATTTTCAAAATATGACACTTAGTACTCCTTTATCATTTGAGTGAAATTTTACT
>JAYEHI010000212.1:0-1778 GCA_034659455.1 Campylobacterota bacterium
GATAGCGATAACAACTCTTCAAACGAAGTAGTACAAAAAGCTGTTAAAAAGATACAGATGTTAGAAGAAGAGGGCATAGAGGTGAAAGTCTCCATCATTGGGCATACAAATAGACATACGAATGACACTAATGAAGTGAGTATAGATTCAAACACTTATGCAAACAAGATTCAAAATTGGTTTAGATACTCTTTGGATGCAAACACTTCAGAGGATTTAAGTGCAAATTACGCACAGGAGATTGCGGATATGTTCCTCGATGAGAACGTCTCAGAAGATATTATCTTTACAGAGTCTCGCGGAGGAGTTGACAAAGGTTTTTCTGATGGAACAAAAGAGGGAAGAGAACTCTCTAATCGAGTAATGGTTATTCTCTATGTGTCTCCTAAACTAGACATAGATAGTGATGGCGATGGTGTTTTTGATGCAACTGATAAGTGTCCAAACACTCCAAGAGGAAGCAAAGTAGATAAAGATGGTTGCCCAGTAGATAGTGATGGTGATGGTGATGGTGTTCTCGACTATAAAGATCAGTGCCCACAAACGCCCAAGGGTGTAGCAGTTGATACTAAGGGGTGTCCACTCGATAGCGATAAAGATGGAGTAGTTGACTATAAAGATAGATGTGTAAAGACTCCTTTTGGGCTTAATGTAGACCCTAATGGTTGTCCAATTAAGAGTAAACTACACTTGAATTTTCAAATAGGTTCAGATAAAATTTTAGAAGAGTCGTATGTGGAAGTGAAAAGATTTGCAAAGTTTATGAAAGAGAACCCTTCTTATAATGCTAAAATTACAGGACATACGGATAGTAGAGGAAAAGCTGTGATAAATATGGATCTCTCTCAAAGACGTGCAGCATCAGCTAAAAAAGCTGTTATTGCTGAGGGTGTTGAAGCTTCAAGGCTCATATCTGCAGGACGTGGTGAACTCGACCCAATAGGATCAAACAGAACCATTGAGGGACGACGTGCAAATAGAAGAACTGAAGTTGAACTCATATTAGTAAAATAAAAGGCAAATAATGAATGAAAGAATAGGTGTATCAGTGAAAGAGGACTCTCTGCTAGACGCTTTAGTGCTGTATACAAAACTATTTCATAAACCTTTTAGTGCGGAGGCACTTCTCTCTGGGCTTCCTGTTTATAGCCAAGATGGGAACTCCAAACTTTTCTCCATAGACTCAAAATCAAAATCGCTTTTTTCTCGTGTTGCGACTCGTGCAGGACTAAAATCAACTCTTATTAAACGTGAAATTCCCGCAATGCTACAACTGCATCTTCCTATGATTCTTCTTTTGAGTAATGATAACACTTGTATACTTGAAAAGCTCTCAGACGATAGAACAGAGGCAAAAATCATCTACCCCGATGGAGAAGGATCCCAGGAGTGGGTAAAGGTTGCAGATTTAGAAAAAGAGTATTTAGGATATGGGTTTTTAAGTACCAAATCAAAAGAAACCCCAAAGTAAGAACACTATTTGCTTAAGAGAGATATGAGAACAAATAAGTACCTAAAAATAGAGATACAAACAGAATTGGATTTATATAAATTCATAGAGGTTTCAAATAAGCCAAGAGAGAAGAAAAGAGCAATAGCTATCTTAATGAGTAATGATAAGAAGAGTGTTCCTGAAATAGCAAAAAGACTGGATATGAATCGAGATAAGTACCCATCCAAAAAGAACCCCAACTTAATTTCGAACCATTAGAGGGTAAAATTTCTTTTCAAATAGAGAAAAATCTATAACTTTTTTTGTGCCATATTCCTTCAATATT
>JAYEHI010000213.1:0-1757 GCA_034659455.1 Campylobacterota bacterium
ATAGCTGGGATTTTTAATCCCAACCAAGAGCGAGACGAAGAGACTACAAACACCATCAAGACAAATATAGTCAAAATGTTTGACAATGCACTCAACAGTTTTGAGCCTCTACAAAAAATGTCTCCTGAGGAAGCGATGAAAAAGATTTTAGAAGATACACAGAAGTTACTTGAAAAAACACTCAAAGAGTTTGACAACTTTAACAAAGAACTTTATGCATAAAAGAAGATAATGGCATAAAAAATGCTATTATTTTTCTTATGAAACTATTATTACTTACTTTATTATTTACATTTTCCCTACAAGCCACTAATCTACAAGAGAGTTATGAGAGAGTTAACACTCAAATTGATACAATTTCAGCAGACTTAACGACTCAAGAGAGAGTGACTCTTTACTATTTAGTCATGGTAACACAGAGCAAAATTCTCTCATCCGATCCTTTTGAAGATATCAAATCTAAGACACTTCAAACAATCTCATCCCTTCATGAAAAAAATGAAAAACTCTCTGTAGAGAGTATAGAAAACTTACGAAATCTCTACAAAGAGATGTCTCAAACTAAGCTAACATCTAAGCAAGATAAACAAGAGACAAGCTCTTCTCTTTGGTCTGTTTTCATCGCTCTTCTTTTTTTACTTATGGGGGTCGCTATTGGCTATATACTCTTTTACAAGAGAGTATCTCAAGAGCATGAAGATAGAGCAAACATCATCAGTGACTTAGAGAGTCAAAACAGTAGCCTTCGGACGAGACTTCAAGATAAGGATGACTCTACAAAGCTATCAACTCCTCATGACGATAGCATAAACAGAGAACTCAAACATGAAAACAGTGCCCTAATGACTAAAAACGGCGAGCTAGCATCTTTGGTATCTGAGCTAGAGCATAAACTCGCAAGCCAAGAGGGTGATTATCAAACACAAATTCAAGAGCTTGAGAGTGAAGTCCAGCACCTTAGCGAGTATGTAGAGAGTCTCAAAAACGAGCTCTCCAAGCACGAGGACTCCTCTTCACACAGTTTTGAGTTTGAAGAGAGACTCTCAAATCTTAAAAATCAATCTCAAGGTATCTTCACCGTACTTGAGACTATCTCCGATATCGCAGACCAGACAAACCTTCTCGCACTCAACGCGGCTATAGAGGCGGCTCGTGCAGGTGAACACGGTCGTGGTTTTGCCGTAGTGGCCGATGAAGTGAGAAAATTAGCAGAGAGTACGCAAAAGACTCTCAGTGATGCTAAAGTAGAGATATCTACAGTAGTTGAGAATATCAGTGAGCTAAAATAAATTTGATAAACTTGACATTAGCACTGCTTATGTAGTAAAATTCTACCAACAAAAAAATATGCAAGATATTTTTAAATCTCTCCCACAATAAAAATCACAAAAAACTAAGGCAGTCATTAATATGAGTGAAAACAATTCACAACAATCCCGCAATAATTCAAAACCCACAAACTCAAAACCCAACAACAGAAACAACTCTAAAAGAACTCATGCACCAGCTAAAGGTTCAAGCATCGATGATTTACGTACTAAAAGTATAGAAGAACTTATCGCTATAGCTGATGAGTTAAAAGTTGAACATCCTCAAGAGCTAAAACGCCAAGATGTTATCTTTGAGATTTTAAAGGCACAGACTGAACAGGGTGGATTTGTCCTCTTTAGTGGAATACTTGAAATCATGCAAGATGGTTATGGATTTATCCGTTCTATCGATAAAAGTTTTAACGAGTCAGTAAATGATGCTTATGT
>JAYEHI010000214.1:0-1752 GCA_034659455.1 Campylobacterota bacterium
ATCTTTGGTGGTGTTAAAATCAACCCTCAGATAGTAGCTCTTAGAAAAGGTGTAGATATCGTTGTAGCTACTCCAGGTCGTCTACTTGATCATATCTCACAAAAGACTATAAACCTTTCTCATGTTGATTTTCTTATCCTTGACGAAGCGGATAGAATGCTTGATATGGGTTTCATAAACGATATCAAAAAAGTTATTGCAGTGCTTCCTAAAGAGCGCCAAACACTTCTTTTTTCGGCAACATACTCAGAGGCTATCAAAAAACTATCAAATCAGTTTTTAAAATCCCCTACTCTAATAGAAGTTGCTCGTGCAAATACTTCTAGCGAGATAGTTAAACAAGCTGTTTACCCAGTAGATAAAGTTCGTAAACGCGAACTACTAACTCACCTTATCAACGAAGGAAAATGGCAACAAGTTTTAGTTTTTACAAGAACAAAACATGGAGCAAATCGTTTGAGCGGACAACTAGAAACTGATGGTATCTCTTCTGCTGCTATTCACGGTAATAAGAGTCAAAACGCTAGAACAAAAGCACTTGCAGACTTTAAAGCTGGAAAAGTTCGTGTACTTGTAGCAACAGATATCGCTGCTCGTGGTATAGACATAGACCATCTGCCTCATGTTGTAAACTATGAACTTCCAAATGTAAGTGAGGATTATGTTCACCGTATCGGGAGAACTGGTCGTGCAGGGAATGAGGGTGAAGCTATCTCTCTAGTATGTGTCGATGAAGATGAGTTCTTAGCAAACATTGAAAAACTTATCAAAAAAGATATTCAAAAAGTATGGGTAAAAGGCTTTAAACCCGACCCAAGTATCAAAGCCGAACCTATAAATATGGGTGGAAACCGTGGAGCGAGAAACAAGCCTCGTGGCGGTGGAAGTAGAAATGGTAGTGGTGGTCGTAATGGCGGCGGAAGAAACTCAGGTGGCGGAAGAAGATAACTACTTCTTCATCGCCTCAAGAGTTTTTATAAACTTTTGGGCATTTTCTCCACCGTTGAGGCGTTTGAGTATATTCTCATCTGCATCTAAAAAGTAAAACGTTGGTGTTGCGAAATACTCCAACTCTTCAGGCACAAAGTCAGAATGAACATCAAGTTCTATCGCTATAAAGTTTTTCTCTAAAGAAGCCGCTACCGCTTTATCTTCAAAAACCACACCTTTCATATACTCACATCCGGGACACCCTTTCATACTAAGCATAATCATCACTCTTTTGTTTTGGCTCTTTGCCTCATCATACCCATCAAACAAATCACCCCATTTTGTCTCACCAAATAGTGACACAAAAGTAAGCATAAGCAGTAATAGTAATTTCTTCATCTATGCCCTTTATATATTTTCTAAGTGCGTTAAAAACTTCTCTGGTTCTATAAAGCCTATGATAGTCTTAGCACTTTTCACCTCTATGTTTTCATCAAAAAAGATGAGTGCTGGAGGTCCAAAGACACCATACTTTTTCATCAAAGCTTTCTCGTCTGCAGAGTTTGCCGTAACATCTGCACGGATTAGAATGTACTCATCTAACTTAGCTTGAACCCTAGCGTCTGCAAATGTAATCTCCTCTAACTCTTTACATGCAACGCACCACTCTGCTGAGAAGTCTAGCATGATTTTCTTGCCCTTGTTTTTCTCTAAAAGAGCATCAAGTTCCGCTATGGAGTTCACAACTACAAAATCAAGCTCTGATTTTTGGCTAAGTGCTACACCACTAGAAGCTGAACCTTTTAAAAATCCTAAAGGTTG
>JAYEHI010000215.1:0-8917 GCA_034659455.1 Campylobacterota bacterium
TAGAAGAACTTAAATCTGGATAGAGTTCTAGTACTTCTCTTGCGGCTTTTTTAGGAATCTGTATAAGCAGAGGGTTTTTCTCTCTATCTAGGGTGTTAATGATAGAGAGTATATCACTCTCTTTCATAGCACTACAGCCTGCAGTTGTAGCATTTACATCTTTTAAGATATGTAAAAATATGCAAGAACCTCGTCTAAACTCTCCTTCTTTATTGTGCCCAACAACTATCCCATATTTGTATTGGTGGTCTCTTCGTTTCATAAACTCAAAGCTTTTTACCTCTCTTCTCTTTTCAATGATATGATTATAGAAATTGTCATTTGAATCATCTACACAGATGAGGTTTTTCGATGTATGCAAATATGGTAATTTTGTATTTTTACCAAAATTGTAACCAAAAATAGCACTGAGCTTGAAGATGCCAGCGGGTGCTTTTTTATCTCCTTCGTATTTAAGAGGTTCAGTTTTTTTCATTGTAAACTCATGCTCTCCTATTCCCCATCCTAAGCCATTTGTGCCTAGCATGACTTCTGTAGAGAGAAGAAGTTTTGTATCCTCATAGAACTCAAGGTTAGCTCTTGATGAGTTAAAATCATCTGCAACAACGAGAACGATTTGTTGGGATGAAAAGAGTAAAATTGAAAAACTTGTAATAATTAAGAAACTTTTTATCATAAAGTATGGTACTATTACTCTTATATGATTTAAATTAATTGAGAGATAAACTAATGAGTATTAAAATAACTAAAGCTGATGTTAGTGATAGTCCTTTTTTAGCAGAGATGATTCTTCAGAGTTCTCGTGCGGGAAAAAAAGATGGATTTTTTGATTTACTATTTCAGACGAATGACAATGAAATAATTTTAGAAAAGCTTGAGAAGTTAGTTCAAACCAACTCCAAAAGTCACTGTCACTATAGTAACTTCTTAGTCGCAAAGATGGATGGAAAATCAGTAGGGACTCTGTGTAGTTATGAACCAAGAATAGCGACTAAACAGGCATTTGAAGCAGCACTTGAAGAGATAGGTTGTTCAGACACTACAGGTGCATTAGAAGTGATGTACAGTTGCGACTTTGATTTAAACAACAGAACGTTGATGTTTGATTTCATGGAAGAACTAGAGGGCTTTATAGATCTAGGTATCTTAAAAGCACTGATGCAAAAGAGTCTTTTAACTGCAAGACTCAAAGGCTATACTATCGCCCAAACTATGATAGAGATAGGTTCTTTAGAAAATGAACTCTTTTACAAAAAACTTGGCTTTAAGGTAGTAACACAAAAAGAGTGTGAACTCTATAAAGAGAAGTTTGGACGTAATGGTCTTATGCTTCTCTCTACAGAGTTTTAGGAAGTTCTTATCGAACTCTCCGCTCTCTCTCTTCTCCCCTCACTCTTAGCAATTTTCTTAGCTCTTGTCACTCGAAATGTAATTATCTCCCTTTTTAGTGGTGTAGTGGTGGGTACTCTTATACTAAACAATTATGAGATAATAGCTTCCTTGGAATCTATTGTAACTCTGTTTCTCTCTTTGTTAAGCGAGGGGTGGATACTCAAAACCTTAGCATTTGTCATCTTAGCAGGTTCAATCATGGCTCTTATAGAGAAGAGTGGTGGTGTAGGTGGGTTTGTAGAGTATGTACTCCATAAAAAAGCTTTTGTGAAGTCTGAGCGATCAGCTTTGATGCTGAGCTATATCTTAGGTGTAGTTATCTTTATAGAGACTTCGATAACGGCTTTAGTCTCAGGAGCGGTGGGAAAGCCACTCTGTGACAGATATAAAATACCGCATGCGAAGTTAGCATTTGTATGTGACTCCACTTCTGCACCTATAGGCTCGCTCATAGTCTTAAACGGATACGGAGCACTACTTCTAGGTCTAATATCGACACAGATATCTTTAGGCTATATAGAAGCAAATGCTACCGAGGTTTTGATTAGTGCTTTGAAGTACAATTTTTATGCGATTATTGCACTTATTGTGACATTTATATTTGTCTACTTTAGCGTAGATATCGGTCTTATGAAGCACACTCTATATAAAACACACTCTAGTTTAGATAAAAACAGTGTAGCAAGCAGTATGTTTTACATGTTAGCCCCAGTAGGACTTATGGTAAGCCTTGTGTTTGTTTTTTTGTATATTACAGGAGATGGAGAGATACTCAAAGGGAGTGGTTCTAGTGCTATATTTTATACGATGCTCTCAACTCTGATATTTACGTTTGTCTATTTTATATCTACTAAAAATATGTCTCTACTCACTTGGAGTAAAACAGCTTACAAGGGAGGAAAGAGTTTTGTCCCCATCTCCTTTTTGCTTGTTTTTGCTTTTGCCTTAGGCAATGTCACTGGTGAGTTAAAGACGGGAGTTTATTTAGCGACATTTACTTCAGAGAACGTGAGTCCCTATTTTTTAGCGGCTATTATATTTTTGCTAAGTGCTATTATCTCTTTTTCGACTGGAACGTCTTGGGGGACTTTTAGCATTATGGTACCTATCGCGGTGCCAATGGCATTTGGTATGGATGCAGATATAGTGCTAGCCATTGGAGCAGTTATGAGTGGGGGAATCTTTGGAGATCACTGCTCTCCTATCTCTGATACTACCATCATATCTTCGATGGCAGCTGATTGTGAGGTTGTCGAGCATGTCAAAACACAACTGCCTTATGCACTCATAAGTGCAACTGCAGCGTTTGGACTCTTTATATTTTTTAGTTTTATCTCTTAATAGACACTACCCTGCAAGGTAGAAGTTAATAGAGTATCGCATATCATCATCAAGATTATCCATAGAACTAAGCATCCAGCGAAGATATCCAGCATCCTCGCGGGCTACTTCAGCTAACTCTTTTCCTTTATGCTTTCCAAATCTAAACATTTTGACTAAGATAGGAGTCTTTGTTAAGTCGACCATCTTCTCAACTGGATTCTCACTTGGAAACTGAGTTTGGACCTCTGCTCTGAGTTTTGAGAGGAGTAGTTTTAAAACTAAAACATCACCGATGGCATCATGCGCTTTGACAACTATCCCTAAAGCCGCCGCTTCTTTTTCTTCTTCTTTGTAGAGTTCCATCTTGTAACGGAAGTACTGGAGTCTATGAGCGTCTTCATCGGGTAGGATATGTTTAGCGACACGAAGAGTGTCTATCACTTGCATCTGTGTATCAAAACCCTCTTTTTCTAACATCTTTATATCAAAGGGTGCATTGTGGATGATGAGGTAGTTATTATGAGTATTGAGTTCTTGAAGTCTTTTATATGCAGTAGTTTCAGTGCAGATTGGTTTGCCATCAAGGAGGTCTGGAGTTATGCCATGAACCTCCATAGCGCCAAAACTGATAGGAACATCACTTGAGTTAAACTCATTATGTACTTCTATTGGATTTACCCCTAGTACAATGTAGCCTAGTTGGATGACTCTATCGTTATCGCCTGTACCTGTTGTTTCTGTGTCTAGTATTATATATTTTGCCATTATCTTTTACTCTTATAATTTACTTTAAAACTCTCAGTTGAGTTTGCTTGAACGAAGATGCTAAATGTAACTAAGTTCCCCTTAGTAAGTTTGTAGTCTCTCTCTGATTCTACTTTTGAGTCCTCATGCAGTGAAAAAGGTATCAGTAGTTCTATTGTTTTATCCTCGGAGGAACTGTTTTTTACTCTGTACTCTACATTTACGACATATCTATTTTTAGAGTTATCTCTACTGAGTGGTGTTTGAGTTACTTTGAGATCAAAGTTTTTTCCAGTTTTGAGTTTGAGAGGGGTCTCTTTTGGTGTGTGTTTGATATTACTCTCACCTAGTAGGATGCTCTGTTCATTTAGTTTTGAGTAGGTTCTAATAACCCCTTTTGGAAGAGGAGTCTCTAAAGGTGAGAGAGTTACATATTGGTCAACATCGCTTTGAGTCTGCACTCGTAAGAAGATAGGATTTGTAAGAGTGGAGGTATAATCTCTAGCGGTTGGGATATTCTGCTGAGATAGAAATTTTAGCTGTGTTTTTTCATTGTTGGCTAGGGAGACTTTAAAAGGGATACTGTAAAAGTGATACCCCTCATAAGCTTGATGTTTTGCCTCAAGAGAATCACTCATCACCTGGGGAGATCTTCGAGCTTTATACATCACTGGTCTATCTCTCTGCGCTCTATTGATGTCGCCTGCAAGTAAAGAGAGGTTTGTATCTGTAAAAGCTTTTCCAGAGCGATTGTCTAGGGTTATCCAGCCTGTAAGAGAGCTTGAGTTCTCATCGACATTTAACACATAGTCACTTTTAAAGGAGATGTTATTTATAAGGTAGTCAAGTTCGAGTTGTGTTTTTGTATCTTCCTTTACCTCTACATTCCAAACTAAAGAGGGTTTTGTTATAAGCTCTTTTGGGACGCCACTAAATATGATATTTGAGTTTTTGACGGTTATAATCTTGTAGTCAAGTGTTTTAAGTATAGAGTTTTTTGAATCTGATGATAGTAGGGTGGCTGTGATTATTTTAAAATCATTCGCATTTTTAAGAAGCCGTACTTCTACTTTTTTACCTATGTGAGCTTGAAGCAGTTTTGCTAATGATAGAGAGTCAAATCTAAACTGTTGGGACTTCAACTCTACTGATGCATTGAGTTTTACGTTAACTGAATCAGTATTAATGCTCTGTGCTACACCCTCGTAGACTATAGAGTTCTCAGAGGTACTAAGAGAGAGATCTCTCTCTTCATGAACGAGACCTATGTTAGAGTTGTAAACGACAAGAGAAGAGTTTTTTATTTCACTCTCTAAGGTTGTGGCAACAAGGGATACACCAAATGCAATGGAACTAAGAAGTGAAAAAGTGATTTTATTCATAAGAAAGCCTCATAATAATTTGTAAACTATGATACACTTATAAAAAAAATATAGGGCAACATTTGATTAGCAATCCTCTTCTTTATCTTTTTATACTTGCACTTTTAGCTACGCTTTTTTATCTACTAGAGAGCAAGACACAACTAAGAGTCTTTAAATTTGTCCCTGCAGTTGTGATGATTTATGCTTTTAGTATGCTTTTGGCTTCGCTTGGAGTTTTTGAGTCAAATGCCCAAGTAGATGCTATCTATAAAAAGACAAAAACAAACCTTCTTCCCGCTATGCTCTTTTTGATGCTTTTACAAGTAGACTTTAGACACTTTTTCAAACTTGGCAAATCGCTTCTTATCTCTTATCTGTTAGCTGTGAGTTCTCTCGCATTTGCATTTGTGCTAGTGGCGTTTAGTTTTAGTTTTTCGCAAGAGATGTCGGCGGCATTTGGAGCACTTGCCGGGTCTTGGATGGGCGGAACGGCAAATATGATTGCTGTTGGTTCGGCACTTGGAGTAAGTGAAGAGGCTTTTGCGTATGCTCTGGTTGTGGATAGTGTAAACTATACTTTATGGGTTATGCTACTTCTTTTCATGGTTCCCTTCGCTTCTTACTTCAATAAATTCACCAAGAGTGATGAAAATATGGCATATCTAAGTGAGATAGGTTGCGCATGTAGCATGGGAGCCAAACGCTACTGGCTTTTAATACTCTTGGGAGTAGTAGCCTCATTTGTGTCTCAGTATCTGAGTACGCTTTTTACTTTTTTAAACGAGACTACAACTATGGTACTTGCTGCTTCATTTTTAGGAGTATTGGGCTCATTTACAAAGTTAAAAGAGATAAATGGTTCAAGCGAGGTCGCTACAAGTATGCTCTATGTGATTATCGCCCTCATAGGTTCAAAAGCTGTGATAGAGAGCTTTAGTGGGCTTGGCATTTATGTATTAGTTGGGTTTAGCATTTTAATGATTCATGCAGTTATTATGATAGTTGGGGCAAAACTTTTTAAGCTAGACCTCTTTAGTATAGCTGTCGCGTCTCTCTCAAACATTGGAGGAGTCGCTTCTGCACCCATACTCGCCGCAACTTATAACAAAAACCTTGTAAGTGTTGGCATTATAATGGCGATAATGGGTTACCTTATTGGTACATTTGGTGGGCTGGTTGTGGGAAATATTTTGATGAATTTATAGTTTTAGGTTATACTTTGAAATGAATAAAAAAATCTCCAAAATCACTACAAAATTTAAAACAATTCCCCTAAAAAACCCTTTTATAACAGCGCTACGCAGAGTTGAAAATGTTGAATTTGTTCGTGTCACTATCACTTGTGATGATGGAAGCATTGGCATTGGCGAAGCTCCCGCAACTATGGCAATCACGGGAGAGGATATCCCAATCATCACTCAATCCATTGAGAGTGTGAGGAGCGAGCTGCAAGGCTTGGAACTAAATGAAGCTATCTCTTGTTTACACTCTTTGGGCATAGGCTCTAGTGCAAAAGCAGCTCTTGATATGGCGTTTATGTCTCTTTTGGGTTTTTACCAGATAGAAGAGTCTGCTCCTATAAAAACAGATATAACCATCAGTTTAAACGCTAAAGAAAAAATGCTCAAAGATGCTAGGCTGGCGTTTGAGAGTGGCATGGATATACTCAAAATAAAACTAGGTTCTGATATAGAGCATGCAGTTGAGGTAACTAGAGGGCTGTCTCAAACTCTACCAGACGCTAAACTTCTCATCGATGCGAATCAAGCTTGGAGTAAAGAAGAATCCCTACTCTATGTAAACGCGACTGAGTCTTTAAAACTAGAACTGATAGAACAGCCTGTTATAGCTAGTGACTTAGACTCTTTAAGAGTTATAACTTCTACTACGCAAACACCACTACTTGCAGATGAGGCTACTTTTACTTTAGAAGATGTGAAAAGAGTAGTAGAGTCTAAAAGTGCAGATATGATAAATATCAAACTGATGAAGTGCGGTGGAGTGAGTAGGGCTGTAGAGATTTTAGAGTATGCAAGAAAAAATGGTGTTGTTTGTATGTTAGGCTCTATGCTAGAGGGTCCATACTCTATAAACGCCGCTTTATACTTGGCGTTTAACTATAGAGATGTTATAAAGTATGTGGATTTAGATAGTCCGCTACTCTATAGAGAACTATCTAATGAGTTAGATTTTCACTTTGAGGGTGCAGTTGTTAGCTTTAGTCCCAAAGGTCGATTTCACCACTCTGAACATTCTCATCTTGATGAATAGCCTCTTCATCTAGCATAGCATCCATAAAGTGAAAGAGCTCTTCAGATGCTACTGAAGATGTAAGGAGGTACTCTTTTACCTCTTTTTTATGGTGAAGTATGTCGTCTTCTTCTATAAGAGAGAAAATATTGTTTATGTTTGTATGTACTGTTGCATGAGGTGCAAGCATATCTTTGTAGCTCTGTGAGTGACTAAAAGCAGATAGACCCTCGTTTGCATACCACTTTCCAAGTCTACACTGCGTGTGGTCTAAAAACTCTTTAACTTGAGAGGTTTGGATATGTTGGAGAGCATCATCTTTAAAGAGAATATGATCAATTTTCGCGAGGACGATAAAGTTTTTATTTTGCATGGTACGGCTCGAAGCTAGTACTGACTCACTTGTTTTGTTAAACTGCTCAAGTGAGCTATAAAGAGTACTTACACTATTTGTTGAAGCATCTGCAATCTCATTTAAGTGTTTAGAGTTGTCTAGCATTCCGTTTGCTTCTTGTTGGAGTGTTGAGATGGAGATAGTGATCTCGTTTGTCGCCTTTTGCGTGCGTTCTGCAAGTTTACGTACTTCATCAGCTACAACGGCAAACCCACGACCATGTTCACCCGCCCGCGCTGCTTCTATGGCGGCATTTAAGGCGAGAAGATTTGTTTGATCGGCTATATCTTTGATGAGGTCGATTACAGAGGTTATCTCAGCAGTTCGGTTTGACACACCCTCTATAGACTCATCATTTTGATTAATAATCTCAGAGAGTTTGATGAAGTTTCTGTTCATAGTCTCTACGACTTGGTTGTTTGCACGTGAGAGCGAAGCACTCTCTTGAGACTCAACAGCGAGTGTAGTAAGTGTCTCGTTTGTATCACTTATTTGAGTCTGGATATTTGCAAAGCTACTCGCTAAATCCTCTCCAACTTGGGAGAGTTCGTGCATGAAGCTTTTATGCTCTTGAACTTTGTACTCAACTTCCATCGCATCTATACTTTTGTTTATAAGCTTGCCTGTTTTTGAGAACACCTCATTAAGTCCAGTGGTATTGATTCGTCTAAAGTATTTGTTTTTTGCTGCATACTCTATAGAAGTATTTATCTCTCTTAACGTTCCTTCGAGTTGGTCAAAGAGGTCATTGATATTCCAAGCAAGCTCCTCTTGTACTCCGCCACCCTCTATATGTGTGAGTCTGTTTTCATAGTTTCCATCATTAACAGCACTTGCGATAATATCGGATGTTCTCTCAAAGCTTCTAGTCGTCACTGAAATATGCTTGTAGGCATAGAGGGCTATAGCGATATTAGCTAAACTAAAGAGAATGTTGGTTAAGTGAAACTCGAAAAATAGTATGTTTACCAGAAGTCCTATAGAGATAACTAAAATATGTGCGTAGTTTGCATAGTGGATCTTAGACAGCGAGGATAAATTCGTCATAGTGAACTCCTTTTTCTTCTAAAATATCGTTTATTATTTTTTCACTTGCTACTATTCCACCGCTCTTTTCAGCTTGAAGCAGTTTTTTATAAAGAGGGATAATGACTTCTAGGGACTCTTTTGTTGGTTTTCTCCTCGAAGAGTGGTATCCAACGACTTTTCCATTAAAACTAGAGGGGGTTACATTTGCCATAACCCAGTAGTAGGAGCCATCAGCACAGATGTTTTTGACATAAGCATGAATCTCTTTCTCATTTTGAAGATAGGACCAGAGATATTTAAATATTACTTTTGGCATATCGGGGTGGCGGATGATATTGTGTGGGGAACCGATGAGTTCACTCTCATCCATCTCCACGATATCTTTAAAAGCACGATTTGCATAAGTGATTTTACCTTTGAG
>JAYEHI010000216.1:0-8836 GCA_034659455.1 Campylobacterota bacterium
TCATTGAAAATCCCTTTATCATATTATTAGTATAATTTTAGTATAATTTATTTAAATTCTATACAGGTTAACTATAAAAATGATAAACTATAACTCCATAAAACCTCTACTTTTCAAATTACAACCTGAAAATGCTCACCATGTAGCTGCTTGTTTTTTACAACTACCAAACATCTGTCAACTCCCTTTTAACTCATTTTTAGAGTCTCACTTTATTAATGATGAGATTTTAAATCAAGAGATATTTGGTCGCACTTTTTTGAATCCTGTAGGTCTTGGGGCAGGTTTTGATAAAAACGCTACTATGATTCGCGGTATCCAAACACTTGGATTTGGTTTTACCGAGATAGGTACCGTTACGCCAAAGCCTCAAGATGGAAACCCCAAGCCTCGTATGTTTCGTCACATTGAAGAGGAGAGTGTTCAAAATGCTATGGGCTTTAACAATGAAGGAGCTTACAGGGTTCTAAAACGTCTTAAAAAACGTTTTCCTTTTACTACTCCTATCGGTGTCAACATTGGAAAAAACAAAGTTACTCCTGAAAAAGAGGCTATTAGCGACTATACGCATCTTATCAAAACATTTGATGGTTTAGGTGACTACTTCGTTATCAATATCTCATCTCCAAATACTCCAGGACTTCGTGACTTACAAAACGAAGCCTTTATTGGTGAACTTTTCCAACAAGCTAAAGCCCTTACAAAAATGCCTATACTTCTTAAGATAGCTCCAGATATGGAGATAGAAGATGCAGTAGCTCTTACAAAGATGGCAGTAGAAAAAGGTGCTGATGGTATCATCGCGACCAACACAACCATAGACTACTCACTTGTGAAAAAACCTGAAGCCATAGGTGGAATAAGTGGTGCAGTTCTTAAAGAAAAAAGTTTTAAAATATTTGAAGCTATCGCTAAAGAGCTCTATGGTAAAACTCTCTTAATTTCTGTTGGAGGTATCGACTCAGCTGAAGAAGCATACAAACGCATCAAAGCTGGAGCATCTCTTGTACAGATCTATAGCGGTATAGTTTTTCATGGTCCAGATATGATAATGAACGTAAACAGAGGGCTTATAGAACTTTTAAAAGCCGATGGATACACAAACATAACACAAGCGATTGGTGCTGATAGAAAATCAAGCGCTGAAGTACAATAATGAAAATAATTTTAATAACAATACTAACTTTAGGAACACTCATGGCATCTTCACTACCAAAATATGAAACAAAAACTCTCAAAAATGGACTACAGATAGTTGTAATTCCACTTGAAAATGAAACAAATGTAATAAGCACAGATATCTTCTATAAAGTTGGAAGTCGTAACGAAGTTATGGGAAAAACCGGTATAGCTCATATGCTTGAGCATATGAACTTCAAAAGCACTAAGAACCTTCCAGCTGGAGAGTTTGATAAGCAGGTGAAAAGTGTCGGTGGCGTTAACAATGCCTCAACTTCTTTTGACTACACTCACTACTATATAAAATCAAGTACAGATAATCTGAAAAAGTCTATAGACCTTTATGCAGAACTGATGCAGAACCTAAACCTCAAAGATGAAGAGTTTCAACCAGAACGCGACGTTGTAACGGAAGAGAGAAGATGGAGAACCGACAATAATCCTCTTGGATACTTATACTTCAGACTATTTAACAATGCATACCTTTATCACCCATACCACTGGACTCCGATAGGTTTTATGAATGACATAAGAACATGGACTATAGATGATATAAAAGACTTTCATAAAACTTACTACCAACCAAGTAACGCTATCTTAATGGTTACAGGTGATGTTGACCCTAAAGAAGTTTTCAAACGCGCTAAAAAAGCTTTTGGCGACATTAAAAACCATGCTGAGATTCCTAAAGTAAAGTTTGTTGAGCCCCAACAAGATGGTCCTAAACGCGTTACAGTTCATAAAGAGAGTGAAGTTGAGATGCTAGCTATCACTTTTCATATCCCTGACTTTAAAGATAAAGACCAAGTAACTCTCAGTGTTATTAGCGAGATTCTTTACTCTGGAAAAAGCTCACGTCTTTATAAAGAGCTTGTAGATAAACAGCGTTTAGTTAACAGCGTTTATGCTTACAATATGGAAAATATCGACCCGGCTCTTTTTATATTTATGGCGACTTGTAACCCAGGTGTAAAAGCGGAACAAGTTGAAGCAGAACTTATCAAGCAGATAGACTTGATGAAAGAGACTAAGGTTACTAAAGTAGAACTAGAAAAGGTTAAAATAAACACTAAGTCAGACTTCGTTCACTCTTTAGAGAGTTCGACATCAGTTGCAAATCTTTATGGTTCTTACTTAGTTCGTGGTGATATAGCTCCTCTTATGACTTACGAAGATGATGTTAAAAGTATTACAGCGAAAAAAGTTCAAGAAGCAGCGAAAAAGTACTTCAACTTTAACAAATCAACTACAATAACTCTTAAAAAAGGAGAGTAATCTTGAGAAGGAGTAAGGTCTATTATGCCCCTACTCTTCTTCTTGCGATACCTCTTTTTTTATATATAGACTCTCCCTACTTTGCAGACTACTTCAAAGAGTCTCAACACCTAGCTACTCTTCTTGTAAGTTTAGCTTTTTTTTATCTCTATAAACGCTCAAACACTAGAACAAGAGCTATAATGCTTATAGGTGTTGTAGTAGGCTTGACAGGTGAATTTCTCTTCTCAAAAGTTCTTGGTATGTACCACTACAGACTTGACAACATTCCTCTATGGGTTGGTTTTGGACATAGTCTTATATTTGCTGCTGTGCATAGGATTATCCGTAGACCTTTTTTTTTAGATAACAAAGAGAAGATTCAAAAATACTCTCTATTATTTATATTTTTCTATGCTAGTGCATGGTTAGTTTTTGCAAATGATTTATTTGGATTTATGACTACTATGGCATTTTTAATTTTACTACTCTTTGTGAAAAAATCTAGACTCTTTTTCACCATAATGTTTCTTATAGTCTGTTACATTGAGGTCATAGGAACTACCACTATGAGCTGGTGGTGGCCTACTACTTTGATGGGTATTTTTGAAAATATTCCAAGTGCAAATCCACCGAGTGGAATCGCGATATTTTACTTTCTTTTTGACTTTGCCGTACTTCATACTTACCTATTCCTAAATCCTCAAACTAGAAAAAGATATAAGAGAAGAAAAGTTATCTAAATGTTTTTTAGGTATAATTGCACCAATTTTAATAAACTGTAAAAGGCAAGATATATGGATATAGTTACAGGTTCTTCAACCGCACTTATAACTCCATTTAAAAATGGAAAATTAGATGAGCAGTCTTATGCTGCTCTCATACAACGTCAAATCAACAACGGCATGGACGCAGTTTGTCCTGTTGGAACTACAGGAGAGAGTGCAACTCTATCTTCAGACGAAGATAAACGCTGTATGGAGATTGCTGTAGAAGTATGTAAAGGAACTGCAACAAAAGTTCTTGCAGGTGCTGGAAGCAACTCAACTTCAGAAGCTATCCTTGCTGCTAAGAATGCACAAGAGTGTGGTGTTGATGCTATATTTTCAGTAGCGCCTTACTATGTAAAACCATCTCAAGAGGGTCTTTACCAACACTACAAAGCTATTGCAAGTTCTGTGCCAGAGCTTCCTTTTATGCTTTACAACGTACCAGGACGTACAGTTGTTGACATCTCAGCTGATACAGTTATCAGACTTTTTGATGATATGCCAAATATCTATGGTATCAAAGAGGCTACTGGTTCACTAGAACGTACTGTAGAGCTACTTTCACGTAGACCAGATCTTAAAGTTTTCTCAGGTGACGATGCTATTGACTACCCTATACTTGCGAATGGTGGTGCGGGTATCACTTCTGTTACTTCAAATCTCATGCCTGATATGAAGTCAGAACTTGTTAGATTAGCTCAAGCAGGTGATTTTACAGGAGCAAAAGCTATCAACGATAAGCTCTACCCTCTTAACTCAGTGATGTTTTGTGAGGCAAACCCTATGCCTATCAAGGCAGCTATGTATATAGCTGGACTCATTGACACTCTTGAGTATAGACTTCCACTTGTTGCACCAAGTGTAGAAAATATGAAGAAAATCGAAGAAGTTATGAAAAACTACGACATTAAAGGATTATAAAAAATGAGCGAAAAAATTATGACAGGTAAGACACTTTTTGTAAGTGGAGGAACTCGTGGTATTGGTAAAGCAATCGTTTACGAATTTGCTTCTAAGGGTTGTGATGTGGCATTTACATATGCCTCATCTGCTGACACTGCAAATGAAATCATCGCTGATGTTGAATCTAAGTATGCTATCAAAGCAAAAGCTTACAAACTAAACATCTTGGAGCCTTTAACATACAAAGATGTATACAAAGAGTTTGACGAAGATTTTGACAGACTTGATTTCTTCATCTCAAACGCCATCATCTCTGGTCGTGCTGTTGTTGGTGGTTTTGCTCCATTTATGAGACTCAAACCAAAAGGTCTTGGTAATATTTACACTGCAACAGTTGAAGCATTTGTTGTTGGTGCTCAAGAGGCTGCAAAACGTATGGAGAAAGTTGGTGGTGGTTCTATCATCTCTATGAGTTCAACTGGTAACCTTGTTTACACTCCAAACTACTCAGGTCACGGTACAAACAAAGCTGCAGTTGAGACTATGGTGAAGTATGCTGCTGCAGAACTAGGTGAGATGAACATCCGTGTAAACGCGGTAAGCGGTGGACCAATAGATACAGATGCTCTTAAAGCTTTCCCTAACTACGAAGAGGTAAAAGCAGAAGTTGTAAAACGCTCTCCACTGAGCCGTATGGGTGATGCAACAGACTTAACTGGTGCTTGTACTTTCCTATGTTCTGATAGTGCTTCATGGTTAACTGGCCAGGTTATCGTTGTTGATGGTGCTACGTCTTTTCAGTAAGCTAAAACTTCAACTTCCAATGAGCCTAATTTTAGGCTCACTATTTAAGTTCTAAAACCCACTCACTAAGTAGTTCTAACTCTTCATCACTCAAATGTTTAAATGCTGGCATAACGGCACCTTTTTCTTTCCACTTTGCTCTACTACCATTTTGAATACTCTTTTTTATAAGCTCTTTATCATCCGCGTATTTTTTTGCTATAAATAAAAAAGAGGGACCTACAAGGTTTACATCTTTTCTATGACAACTTAAACAGTTCTCTTTTCTTGCAAGTTTTTCACCAGCTGGGAGTGCATCATAAGCGGCTCTCTCTTTTTGTAGTTTTGCTAAGTTTTTAGGAGTAAAGTGCTCAAACATATAAGTAGCGATAGCTTGTGTCTCATCAGGAGTAACATTTTCTTTTTGAGAAGGCATCAAGCCGTAGCGTTTAAGGCTCTCTTTATCACAAAATGATTTTTCTATCGATGGGTTTTGAACATAGTCTACAACAAATGCAACAGCCTTTGAAGTTCTCTGACTCTCATTAGTTGGAGTTACAAAACTTCGGACATGAAAAGAGACGGACATCATAGGTGGAGCTAACTCATCTTTTGAGATAGCTGGCGGCATCTCTAGATTATGACAACTTGCACACTTTTGTTCTAAAAGTTTTTTCCCATCTAAGTTTTGTCTCTTTGTAGGTTCATTGCAAGCAGTAAAAAAGATAATTACTCCTAATATAATTAGTTTCATCTATTTACCCTTTTAATAATAATTTTTTGTAAAGCTTCTATAATCGAAAAAAATAGGCTATTTGCCTATTTGGTTTGCTATCTCTTCAATCTCTGCTGGCGTTAAATCTTTTGTATGTTGCACCATCATAGCCTTCATCCCTCTTCCATAGGTTCCATCTTGATACCCTTTTAAAGAAGCGACTATATCAGCTTTTGACATATCTTTAATAACTAAACTTTTACCACCAAGAGCTGCTCTCTCACCATTTTTACCATGACAAACCACACATGTTTGATAAGCATCAGCTATCAAAGTAGAACTCGCTAGTAACAGACTCGCTAAAATTATCTCTTTTTTCATACTTCACTTCCTTAGGTTATATTCCATATGATGCCAACTTATACCTAAATAAGCAATAAATGGATAAAATCTCACAATTATGGATTTAAGGATATTTTTTGCTAAATTTACCAAATGCATTAGCATTTTTACGAATACTTCTCGCACCCCTTCTTTTTTGGATTATTCTTAACGAAGAGTTGTTTGTTGAAAATGGATTTCATGTTACATGGAACTACTATTTTGCGTCGCTTCTTTTTGTCATTGCGAGTGCTACTGACTTTTTTGATGGCTATATAGCACGAGAGTGGAATCAAAAAACTATGCTCGGTGCCGTGATAGATCCCCTAGCAGATAAAATGATTACAATCGCTGCATTTTTAGGTCTAATGGTAACTGGCGAAGCCTCCGCTTGGGCTATCTACATCATCATCATCCGTGAACTATTCATAACGGGCATACGTACCATTGCCGTCGCAGAGGGCTTAGACATAAAAGCATCCATGGCAGGAAAAGTAAAAACAGTCGCTCAGATGATAGCCATAGGTTTTTTACTTATGCACTGGCCCCTTGGCGAAGCACTTCTATGGTTTGCTGTTGCACTTACACTCTACTCTGGAGCAGAGTACTTATGGGGCTTTAGAAAAGCTCTTTTAAAGGATAAAATCTAATGGGTATTGTTGTATCACTTTTAGTTCTTAGTGGACTTATATTTTTTCATGAGTTAGGACACTATCTTGCCGCTCGTATGATGGGCGTTTATGTTGAAGTCTTTAGTATCGGTTTTGGGAAAAAGCTTTTTAGTTTCACCAAGTGGAATACGCAGTGGAGTATCAGTGCCATTCCCTTGGGTGGTTATGTGAAGATGAAAGGTCAAGATGACTCTGACCCTTCGAAAAAGAGTTACGATGAGGATAGCTACAATGTAAAAACACCAATGCAGAAGATATTTATACTTCTTGCAGGTCCTGGTTTTAACTTTATCTTAGCGTTTTTTCTTTACTTCGCTATCGCTCTTGGTTCTCCTCAAATCCTCTCTCCAGTTATAGGGACAGTAGTAAAAGACTCTCCAGCATTTGTTGCCGGCTTAGAGTCAAATGACACTATCACATCTATAAATGGCATAAGTATCACGACATGGAAAGAGATGGCTGAAATCATTGCTTCAAGTCAAGGAACACTTGAGTTAGAGATCAAACGCCAAGGGTTTTTAGAGTATAAGTCTCTAACACCTAAACTAAACGAAACTAAAAATATGTTCGGTGAAACCGTACAAAAGAAGATGATAGGTATCGCTTCAGCTGGCGTTTCACATCCTTTAGAGCTTAGCCCTTCTGAAACTCTCGCTTATGCAACTGAGCAGACTATATTTGCTAGTACTATGATATTTACTGGGGTTCAAAAACTCATAACTGGTGATGTTCCCGCTAAAGAGCTAGGTGGTGTTATTAGTATCGTAAAACTCACTTCTGACGCAACTGATACAGGCTGGATGAGTGTTCTGTTCTTTGCAGCGCTTATCAGCGTCAACCTTGGCGTTTTAAATCTTCTACCTATTCCTGCACTTGATGGTGGACATATCATGTTTAATCTATACGAGCTTATCTTCCGTCGCCAAGCGAGTGATGCTATCATGGTAAAATTTACAATAGCTGGATGGGTTGTACTCTTTGGACTTATGGGACTTGGTCTTTTTAATGACATAAATAGACTTGTAGGTTAGCTTATTTTATACATAGTCTTTTCATTTCTTATTAAGTGATAGAATTCCCTCAAAATAGTAGGAGTTGTAATGGAGATAAAAAACAAGGTGTTTCAGGGTTTTCTTCAAACACTTAAGTCTGATAAAAACAGTGTCTACTATATCCTCTACTATACACTTTTAGAGGGCTTACTTGTGTTAAGTATTCCTCTGACTTCCTCTTTTGTAATCAACTCCCTTATCGCTCACTCCTATGTCTCTCTTCTAACACTAGGAGCCATTATCTCCATAGTGTTTATTTTCATAATATTTTTGCGTATTATTCAAGAGTACATTATTGAGAAGTTTGAGCAGAGAGTATTTGTAAACGAGGGGTACAGTATAGCTAAAAAAGCTTTTCGACTCCATGAAGAAAAACGCACTACCGAGTACCCTATAGACAAACTAATGAACTACTTTTTTGACATAACTACAGTCCAAAAAGTCTTCCCGATTTTCATACTAAACGGGGCAGGTCTTATAATTCAAATCATTATGACCCTTTTACTCCTTATGGTATTTAATATGAGTCTATTTGTAGGTGCCTTTATTGTTATGGTTTTCTACTTTATAGCTATAGTTTTCTTCGGAAAAAATGGAATTTTATTTGCCGTTAAACGCTCGGATACCAAACACAATGCCATTCACTTTTTGCAAAAAGTACCACTAAAGGAGTTTAAAGAGGAGGAGATGCTAGAGCAGCTCGAAGAGAGAATGAGTGAATACGTAGAGGCAAGACAGAATCAGTATAGCGTTCGCATCAAACAACTAGGCATTAGCTTTTTTGTTCAAGGTGTCATCATTACTGGTTTTTTTCTTCTTGGCGGATATCTTGTCATAAATGGCAAGATGCCCATGGGAGAGTTTGTTGCTGCAGAGATTATCGTCGTAACACTTATCTATGCTATGAACAGTTTTGTAAAACAGCTTGATTATATCTATGATGGGATAGAGGGATTTTACAAGATAGGAAAGCTATCATCATCCTTAGATAAAAAAGAGCATGCAGAGGCTACTTATGCGTAAAAATTCATACGAAATGATAGAACTAGAGCCCTTTGTAAAAAAAGCAAAAAACATCACTCTCTTTATTATGTTCATACTCATTTTAATGTTCTTTTTACCATGGGA
>JAYEHI010000217.1:0-1719 GCA_034659455.1 Campylobacterota bacterium
GCGTTTGAATCCTGCTATCAACATAGCCACGACCAACTGTAAAGTGATAGAGTGTTTGAAAGTTGTTATCTTTGAGACCGAGTAAGTTATGAACCGTATCATCTAAGAAACAGCCTATCCCCGTACCACTAAGTCCCATGGATGTTGCGTCTAGATAGAGCTGTTGACCTATCATTCCACACTCCCAGTAGAGCTCTTTGTATCGATGCGTTCCGTAATCTTGTAACTGCTGTGAGAAGTTACATAACATTCCAAGAGAGAAGGCGCCATCGCTTGCGATATCTTGCGAACAGCTTATCGCTTTTGAAGCCATTTTCAAGTCTCTCTCTTCAAGTAGATAGAGACCTTTAAATGGTGTTGATTGCCATTTAAACGCCGAGTGTGTCTGCTCTTGAAGCGACTCAAAATCTCTCTCATTTCGTATGAGAATATAGAGACCCGCTTCATACTCCTCGACTCTATGGACAAACATAACCAAATGGGCAGAGTTCTCTTTTGCATCGAGTGAACCGTAAACACCATCTAGAAGAGTGTGGAACTCTTGCTGGGTGATAGAGGAGCGAACCTTGTCCATAACGTGGATGCTACGGCGTTTAAGAACAACCTCTTTGGACTCTTTTGTCATTTGAGCTTGAACAGTATGGCGTTTAGCACTTTTTTGAACTTCTAGGGAAGATATCGTAGCCTCTTCTATCTCAGGAATTATCTCCCAGTTTTGCATACTTGAAGAGAGCTTGTTTGCTATGCCTTCATGTACAATAGGAATATCTTGTATCAGCGAGTCTATCTTGAGTGAACTCTCTACATACTCAGGAGATACCACAAAGAGCATATCGCCTCTCTCTTTTTCAAAAAAGCGATTCTCCTGAGAGAGTCCTAAGAGAGTGTTAATATCTGCATCGCTAACCCTATCGAGTCTGGTGAGCTTCCATCCAAGCATTTTGCATGAGACATTTATGGATTGAGCTGCATGACCAGCATCTAAATTGACATAGCGAAATGCCCTCTCACCATACTTCCAAACCTCTCGCCAAGAGATACCCGAGAGTCCAACTAAGAAACTCCCCTTTGGCAAGTCACTCCAAAAAGAAGTTTCAAACTCGCATAGTTTCTCAAGCCCATGGTTTTTAGAGTTGTAATGATAGACGTTTGATTTGTCATTCTGCTCTTCTAAAACAGGAGGAAGTACCAGATAGGTCTCTGTTGGATGTAGATTACCACTTGAAGCATTACATCTAACAGCCCAAGAGCTAGGACCTGAGACTTTCCATGCCGCTATACCCATAGAGAACTGTAGAAGCTGAGATATGGACTCTTTTAAAAGAGGAGCAGATGGAAGCTCTGCATCAAGAAGATGATAGGGTGGCGTTTGATTATCAAATGCTAAAGGAAGTAAAAAACTCTCGGCTCCTTTGTACTCTCTAAATGGGTTTGGTTGTGTAGCCCAATCCATGTAGCCAAGAGAACGAGCATATCGCTGTTGTGAGTGTTTTGTCTGTTCATGGTATTTAAATACCGTCTGTAGGTTTTTATTCATTGGATAATTCTAATGAATTTTTCTTAAGGAGAACTCTCAAATATTATCTGCAAAAAAAATGTAGGGAGATTTAAAACTAAGAGATGATAAAAACTTCTTATGAAATTCTCAGACCTAAAACTTAAAACGCCATACTTAAATAACGACCCGCTTTTCTTTACGAAAGTGGAGCCGACTCCACT
>JAYEHI010000218.1:0-1297 GCA_034659455.1 Campylobacterota bacterium
ATAGATGCAAGAAGTGCGGCTATGAGACCCATCTCTAAGTTTTTCAGCACCTTTGCTATCAAGATAATGGGGATAACGACTAATGAACCCAGTATTGCCGGTAGGTAAAAAATTGTCGTCTCAAAAGAGAAAGGAACAATCTGCGCAATAAACGCCGTTAGTTGAGCCGGAGCAAGCATTATTGGTGAGCGATCGTTAGGCTGAGAAACGCCACTAATAATGTCCCTCGCGCCCTCCGCCCAAAAATAACCATCATTTGTGTTTATCATAAACTGACCATTAAACATAAATGCTTCATAACCATTAAATTGATAAACCCAAATAAGGCGCATTAAAACTGAAAACGAAAAAGCGATGAAAATATAGAGTAGTGTAAGTTTTGTATCTTTAGTAAGTGATGTCAAATGAGTACCTTATAATTAATAATCATGATTTTAACATATTTATTGTGAATTATAATAACAAAATTGATTATATTTTAAATAGTATAGTTGAATTGAAAGTAGCTTAAATATTTTATGAAGTTGTGGCTCCGAATGCTGGATTCGAACCAGCGACCAAGTGATTAACAGTCACCTACTCTACCGCTGAGCTAATTCGGAATGCGAGAGGAATTATAGCAGTAAAAATTTAAAACAATCTAAAATTTTGCTATTTTTTCTTTATAAATCTCTATCTCTTTTTTTCTATCATATTTTATAGCACCCTTAAGAAGTAAGTTATACTTTTTTACTATCTCTTCTATGAGCAACTTATAGTCTATCTCAGATAGTTTCTCTTTTTGAGATAGTAACTTTTCAAGTGTAACGACCCTAAACCTATCCATCCCCCAGTGTCTGAAACTGAGTTGGTTTTCATGTCCCGCGTATTTGTTTATGAGCTTTTCATCCACTAGGACTATTTTATACTTTAGAGCGACTCTTAACCAAAGGTCGTAATCTTCACACACCTCTAGTTCTTCATCGAAACCACCAACGTCTTCAAATACGCTTTTACGCATAAGCACGGACGATGGAGCGATGTTGCAGTAGGAGACGTTTTCAACAAAAGCATCTTCTCCTATCTTTTTGAACTTCTTAGGAATCTTCACCTCTACACCCTCTCGTATCCAGTTCTCGTCTGTATAACTCACGAGAACATCACTATTTTCTTTATGTAGATGTACTTGTTTCTCTAGCTTACTCTCAAGCCACTCATCATCAGAATCCAAAAAAGCCACCCACTCATAGGTAGCGTTTAGTATACCCTTGTTTCTTGCCGATGAAACGCCAGAGTTTTTTTGATAAATGTACTTGAT
>JAYEHI010000218.1:1397-3242 GCA_034659455.1 Campylobacterota bacterium
ATACGCATCATATGGTCTATACGATTTTCTCTTGACTCTATATGACCAAAAAGCATAGTTACATTTGACTTTTTACCACGTTCATGCCACTTACGGTGAATCTCAAACCACTGATCGGAAGTAACTTTTCCCTTGCATATTTTATCTCGCACTTTTTCATCAAAGATTTCAGCTCCCCCGCCAGGCATGGAGTCAACGCCGTTCTCCACCATAAGGTCCAACACCTCATCGTAAGTCAAACCATGATGACGTGACAAGAAGTCAACCTCAGCAGCAGTCAATGCCTTTACATGAAGATGTGGATAGTGAGTTTTTATTTTTTTAAATATTCCCAAGTACCAATCAAGTGTTACATTAGGATTATGGGCAGAGACTATGTGTACCTCTTTGACTCCCGACTTATCTATTTCAGCCACAATGTCAAGTATCTCTTCATGAGTCATCGTGTACTGATTTGGATTTTTACGGTTAGCTGCATAGGCACAGAAGAGACAGATATCTGCACACACATTTGTAGGATTTATATGGCGGTTTATATTAAAGTATGTTTTCTTACCATGTAACTCTTGGCGTTTACTATCAGCCATCTCTCCCAACTCAAAAAAGTCTCTATCGTAAAGTGCTAAAGCTTCATCAAAATTTATTCTATTGTTCATTTATTATTACCTTATATTCCTATTATTCGAATTATATCAGATTAATTTTGGAAGTTTCCATTTATACTTAATAGCTAAGAGTCGCATAAGAACGCCAAAAACTAGAAGTAGCGTTGTCGAGATGGCGTTTAATTCGGAGTAACTGTCACAACACCAGATCAGAAAGCCAAGCACTATGGAGACGGTTCCATAAAAATCGTTTGTCAAGACGTAGGGAACCTTGTTCATAATCATATCTCTTATAATGCCACCCCCAACGGCAGTTAAAAACGACAAGAAGACCACTCCGGCTAGATTGAAGTCCGCCTCAAGACCTACCACCGCTCCCGTAAACGCGAACATACTCAGTCCTATGCTGTCGCTAAGGTTAAAAACAAGCGTCTGCTCTATGGAAGTGTGCTTGTGAAGCTTCAAAACATAGGCGATAACAACAGTTACAAGTACCATAACGATTGGATAGGTCTCGTGAAATATAAAAGGGACTCTATCCGTTAAGAGGTCCCGAACTACCCCTCCTCCAAATGCCGTCATAAACGCCACGACTAAAACGCCTAGTATGTCATACCCAGCTCTCACCGCTAAAATATAGCCAGAGAGACTAAACGCCACCGTCCCAATAATGTCTAAAATAATAGTGTAATCCGTCATCATTCCCTTAGAGCCCTGGCGCTTTCCACATGCTTGTCGTGACGTTTTCATCCACTAACTTTAGCTGCGCTTCGTAAGCGCTCTGCCACTTCACTTTGAGCTCATCGTAAATCTTTTTGTTTTGCATGTTAGGCTCATAGCTCTTATCCCAAACAACTAACTTCACGGCAGCCTCTTCAAGAGTCTCATAAACGCCACATCCAACACCAGCTGCCATAGCACCACCAAGTGCTGTCGCCTCTGTCACTTTAGGGATTTTAACTCTATAGCCTGTTACATCTGCGAGTATTTGAGACCATAAAGCACCCTTACTAGCACCACCAGCAAAGACTATCTCCTCTATCTCGATGCCACTAAACTCTTTAATGTTTTCAAGATTTATACTTGAGACTATCGCCGCATTTTCTTCTAAACTTCTAAACATACTCGCTCTGTTGCAAACGCCACTATCTATACTGAGGTTTAAAAACGAAGGAGCCGCATGATACCACTCTCCATACTTCATAGAGTCAGAAAATATAGGCATAATCCCATGAGAGCC
>JAYEHI010000218.1:3342-8658 GCA_034659455.1 Campylobacterota bacterium
TCATAAAGAACGATTCCCTCTCGCATACTTGTCGCTGAGAGTGCTAAAATATCATTCGCATCTATCTTGGCATTTGCAATAGACTCTTGAATACATTCAGACACTAAACGCCAGTTAGTATCAAAATCAAAACTCATAGAGTTAGCTACACCCTCTTCTTCTAAGTGAGTCCATTCAGCTTGACTCATAGAAATCTGATTTCCTTTAGTATCGAAAATAACAGCTCTTATGCTTCCTGTTCCTGCATCTATTGCCATTAGGTATTTAGTTCTTTCCATATAAATACTCACTCCAAAAAAATAAATAGATTATGTCGAAAATGTAGCCGAAATAAAGGCTATTTTAGAGGCTCAGACTGAAAGGAGGATTTGTCCTCTCAAATAGTCTTTATGTAGGCGAAATGTTGTAACTAACTAGCACCTACTTTTTTAATTTAGCCTGTTCGAGTTCCCAATACTCCATCTCAAAACTATCTTTGAGACTTATACTTTTATACCCACCTAGTTTATCTGCATGAAGAACCGCTTTCATAGTGTGTTCTACGATGTCATTAACAATGGCCGCTTCTTTTGGCGTTTTTCCAAAACTGATAACCGCTAAGTTTTTGATAACCATATAGTTGGGTGCTGCGTTTAACATTACCTCATCCGTAGCAAACTCTTTAAAGTACTCTTCATAATCATTCATGTATTCACTTACTCTACGTTCTAAATCAGTGTCTTCCATTATAAGTGGAACTCTTTTAGTTCGTATGATATGCTCAGGAGTTAAAACGCCACGAGTTGCGAACTCTCTTAAGTTATCTTGAGAAGCATAGTAGTTTGCTAGTGGCGTTTGGTTGATGTTTATAGAGACATCGTAGCCTTTAGCTTGAGAGAGAACCTTCACTATTTTTTGCATATCGCATTCGCTGTGCTCATAGTTCTGTGAGATTTGAAGTTTGGCATTTTGCGCTAAAAAAACTTCTGCTTGAGCTACTGCATCTATCATCTTTTCATAAGACTCTCTTGCGTCTTCATCAAAGGTAAAGATACCATGATTATGCAAGATAATCCCCTCTATGCTCGACCACTCTAAATCTTTTGTCATTTCATAAATCTTCTGCGCTAACAGAAAGCCTGGCATAACGTAGTCGACTATCAGATAGTTAGGAAAAACTTTTTTGATGTCTTTAAGACCATTTTCACTATTTGAAATAGTCACTATGGCATCAGCATGAGTATGGTCTACAAACTTATACGGGATGAGTGCATGTAGTATCGCTTCCACTGAAGGATTTGGAGCAGACTTATCAAGCATTGCCGCTTTTTGTCCACTTACCATATCGCTATCGCTTAAACTATCCATTTTAGCCATATCTAAAAGTGTACTCATTTTTACAGGAGCGAAACCTTCAGCTTTGATGCTTGCCAAATCCCAGCCACTCCCTTTAACAAACAACACTTCTTCATTGCCTACTTTTGTTTTCACTGAAGTGTTTCCACCTCCATGAAGAACAAGTTCGTCACTTTGACCTAAAAGATTTGAAGTGTAAACTCTTAATTCTAAATCGCTCTTACACTCTTGTGCTCTCTTCTCATTCCATAAGTTTTTCATATTTTATCCTAGTACTTCAAGAGAGTCACTGTACTTGTCATCGCAAAAAGGCTCATAAGATGACTTGTAAATAGCATAATGAGCAGAAGCTTTATGCCCATCAAGAGCGGCTTCATTCGCCCAAGTCTCTACAGCCATAAATCTTTTTCTATCGTTTTCGTATTGAACTATTTCATAAAAGAGACAACCATCTTCGGCTTTACTTGGTTTCACCATGGCGGTGAGTAGCTCTTTCATCTTCGCTTCACATCCATCTTTAGCGATAAATGTTACGCTTTTTGTAATTGTCATAGTATATTTCCTAGTTTGTGTATTATTTCATCTACAAGATTATATCAAATTAAAATTACTACACTATAATTAAAGAAAATAATTTAAGAGAATGAAAGAATGAATTTACGACTAGAGATAGAAAATGTCATTGAGAAGAGTGGAACGGACTTTGAACTATCAAAACTTTTTAAACACTACATCATAGAGTACAAAGAGTCACTTCCAGAGCTTTTTGAGAGTTCTCAAGGAAAAGACTTTCTTGTTAAACATACAAAAAAACTCGATAGTATCATCTCACTTATGTATAAAACAATTCTACGACGCTCTTTTGGTGACTTTATTCCGATGCGAAACTCTATCCCTATCGCAATTGTTGCTCTAGGAAGTTATGGAAGAGAACAACTCTGTGTTCATAGTGATATCGACCTTCTTATTGTTTATGAAGATATAGAAGGTTTTAATAATAAGCTCATAATAGAAAAGTTTTTCTACTTAGCGATGGACTCGGGTCTTAAACTTGGTCATAGGGTCCATGAGGTAGAAGATCTTTTTAATGGAGCGAATGAAGATTTAACCATTAGAACTTCCCTTATGGAGTCACGTTTCATCATAGGTTCAAACTTCATATGGCATGCTGCTCAACAAAAACTTGCCTACATAAGAGTTCATCAACAAAAAGAGTTTTTACTTGCCAAGGTTGAAGAAGCACACACTAGACGAAAAAAGCACCCTTTTTCCATGCAACCAAATATAAAAGAGAGTGTTGGGGGACTTCGAGATACACATCTTCTCTACTGGGTAGCACACACCATTTATGGAATACACTCCCTAAAGGAGCTTCAAGGAACTATCTTTAAGGAGAACTCGTATAAAGAGTATAGAATTGCACTTGAACTTCTTTACCGTGTAAGAAGTGCCCTTCATCTTATAACCGGAAAACAAGAAGATACCCTTAGACTTGAGTATATTCCAGCGGTTGCAAAAATGCTCGGAATGAAAGATCAGAAGAAACTTGCCTCTAAAGTTTTAAGTGCTTCTTGGAGAATAAACAACTTCACAAGAATCTTTACAAAAAAAATGCTTAGACCTTTCATGTACGACTCCAAAATGATTAAAACTCTTCGTAAAAAAAGAGTTCAACCAGGTATCTATGAATTTGACAACCGAATATACGCCTCATTCAATCAAAATGACAGAACGATAGAGGAACTCTTAGAGACACTAATCTCGCTTGAAGACAAGCCTTATAAGTACGACTCTGCGATTTTAAGTCAGTTTACTTATGCAGAGGTTAAACATCCTCTCAGTGAAAAGATATACTCTCTTTTAAAGCAGATACTCGAGAGAAAACACTCCTTTTCGATACTCCAGCTCTTTTATGACGCTGGTGTTCTCCATCAACTCTTTTTAAACTTTAAAAAAGTTCTCCATATGCCTCAGTTTGATGGTTACCATAACTTTCCTGTTGACTTACACTCCATTGAGTGTGTTAATGCCTTAGAAAATATTAGAGAGCCCTCCATAGAGAAGATATACTCCAATCTTAGTCCCTCCGATAGACTTCTTGTAAAAACAATTGTCCTTTTTCACGATACCGGTAAAGGACGTAAGCAAGACCATTCAGAAGTTGGTGCTAAACTTATTGTTCCTTTTGCAAAACAGATAGGACTTAGCAAAGAGTCTATCTCAAGAGCTGTGACTTTAGTCAAACACCATATACTTATGAGCAATGTGGCGTTTAAAGAGAATATTCACAATGAAAAAATACTTTACAAGTTTATGTCCAAGATAGCTGATGCGAAAAACTTAGACCTCCTCTATGTCATCACTTATGCAGATATCAATGGTGTCGGTAGTACAACTTACAACGCCTTTAACTCAAAACTACTCCACGACCTCTATGTAAGTGCTCTTGAGGTTGTGCAAAACAGTGATAGAATTACCGATGCAAAAAAACGCCTTATCATTGAAAAACGTGTTCAAAATCTTCCTGACTTTAAGGCTATGCCAAAAACTCTACAAAAAAAGATTATCGGTATAGAATCAAATCTCTTTTTCTTTAAACATACTCCACTTGATATTCTTGAGATAGCAAAAACAGCCAAAGAGACGAAAGAGTATAGTTTCACTACAAAAAACGAAAGCTCCTTAACTATAGAGATATATAGAAAGACTCCTCTCAATGTAGGATTTTTACTCGCTTCGCTATCTCACCTTAATGTTGCCAATATGGAGATATTTACGCTCTTTGATGAGTTAAAATACTTTAAAATAGATTTTATTCAAAACATAGATGGCAATGAACTTCTTGACGTGGAAGAGATTATAGACGCTGCATTTGACATGACTAAAGTTGTAACACTTAAAGATATCAAGATTAAAAAAGAAGAGATAAGTGTAGATTGTGATCATTCACTCACTCATGCCGAGATACGTATACACACTAAAAACCAAAATGGTCTTCTTGCTTACATGCTTCACCATTTTGAAGAGTTAAACCTCAACATCATAACGGCAAAAATACACTCTACAAAATATAAGGTAAGAGATAGTTTTTTAATGGAAAAACAGAACAATATATGCAATAATGTCGAAAACATTTATAAATCATTAACAAAATAAGGAACTTTTATGTGTGGAATCGTTGGTTATGTTGGCAAAAAAAACTCAAAAGAGATTTTACTGAGTGGGCTTAAAGAGCTAGAGTACCGTGGCTATGACTCAGCGGGTATAGCAGTTCTTCAAGATGGAAAGTTTGATAGTTTTAAAGCTACGGGAAAACTCGTAAACCTCGAAGAGAAAACTAAAGACTTTATTACAGATAAGTTCTCTATAGGTATTGGTCACACCAGGTGGGCTACTCATGGAAAACCGACAGAGTTAAATGCTCATCCACATATTGGAAGCGAATCTTATGTTGTTCACAATGGAATTATAGAAAATTATGCTGAGCTAAAAAAAGAGCTTATGCATGATGGTGTTTCATTTTCAAGTCAAACAGATACCGAAGTTATAGTACATCAGTTTGAAAAAAACCTCAAAACTTCCACTTCTTCCTTTGAAGCCTTTAAGAAAACTATATCACAACTAGAAGGTGCTTACGCTGTTTTACTTGTGACAAAAGGTGAAGAGGAGACTATCTTTTTTGCTAAGCATGGCTCACCAATGCTTGTAGGTATAAATGAAGAGAATGAGAAGTATTTTGCCTCTTCTGACACTCCTTTAATAGGACACTGTTCAGATGTGAACTATTTTGAAGATGGTGACTATGGTTATGTTTCCCCTTCTGAGTTGATTATTTTTGATAAAGATCATAAAGAGCAAAAAGCAAACTTTACAAAACTATCTACCAATAAACTCTCTGCACAAAAAGATGGGTATCGATTTTTTATGGAAAAAGAGATTTATGAGCAGGCTGATGTGATAGCCGATACTCTTCTTGGGCGT
>JAYEHI010000219.1:0-6490 GCA_034659455.1 Campylobacterota bacterium
TGAACTTTAATAGTGGCTCACAAGGAGAGGGTAGTTCTTCTTCACAGCAGCAGAGTCAACAAAATAGAGAACAAGCAAGAGAAGAGTACACAAATCTTCGAGAGTTTGAAAATGAAGAGATAAACGAAGAAGTTACAAGCTCTTTAGAAATAGTAGTTCCAAGCTACGCATAAAGGACAGATTATGGCTATCACATCAACAGGTTTAAACGCAGACGTATATAATGACTACCAGGCTCCAGTAGCAGCTGAAGATAAGAGTGTTTTAGGCAAAGATGACTTTATGACACTTCTCTTAGTTGAACTGCAAAATCAAGATCCAACAGAGCCTATGGATAGCGATAAAATCTTGACGCAGACTTCACAACTAGCAGGACTAGAAGCATCTGAAAATACAAACCAAGCACTCTCAGACCTAGCAGCATCTATGGGCGCGACACAGCAGTTTTCAACTGTATCTGCTATCGGCAAAACAGCTGACTTGGGAAGTAATGCAGTTTCTTTTGATGAGGGTAGTATTACGTCTTTTGAGGTCTATTTTCCAGATGAAATAGCATCGGGAGATGTAGAGATTTTAGATGTAGATGGTAACTTGGTAAATACTATAGCTATTGAGCCAAATGCAGCTGGTGTTTATCAGTTTGACTGGGATGGAAGTACTGAGACTGGTGGTGCATCTGACTCTGGAGTTTACTATATAACTGCAAGTTATAAAAACACAGCAGATGAAGAGTTGAGCACAAGAATGGGAGCATATCCTATAGAGTCTGTGAGATTTGAAGGTGGAGATACACTTGTAAAAGTTGGCTCTAGTTATGTATCTCTCTCAAATGTAGTAGAGATTTATTAAGGAGTCTAGTTATGATGACGCAAGCTTTTTATACGGGACTCAGTGGGATAAAGAGTAATCAATTTGCTCTAGACGTAGTCTCCGACAACTTAGCCAATATCAGCACTACAGGATTTCGTGGTGCAGAGTATGAGTTCTCTACACTCTTTGAAGATGCACTCAATACTGACTCTGAAGGAAGTAGTGTTAGTAGCACAACAGGTCTAGGAACACAGATAAATGCCACTTCAACTATGATGGCTACTGGGACCATCTCTTCTACAGAGAGAAATACGGACTTAGCTATACTTGGTGCTGGGTGGTTTGGTGTTGTGGGTGAGGGTGATCCAGTTTTCACACGTAATGGATCTTTTAGCTTTGACTCAAATAACGATATGATAACACAAGATGGCTTTCATGTTTTGGGTACTATGGCGAATAACATTAGCACAGATGGTATACTGACTCAAGTAGTAGAAAAAACCGAGCTTGGAGACGTTGCCACTCAAGGAAAGCTACAGTTTCCAAAGTCGCTCACCTATCCCTCTCAGGCAACCTCATATGTAAACTTCTTCGGTAACCTAGGAAGTGCAGATGAGGTTATAAAAATGGGTTCTAGCGTAATCGACCCAGAAGGGAACATAAACAACCTGAGTCTAACTTTTACACAAGCCGTTCCTCAAGTCTTTCCAGGGAGTCAGTGGGATGTAGTCGCTACTACGGAGTCAATAGATGGTGATACTATTTACGATACACAAACTGGGCGCGCGGAGTTTAACGAGCTTGGTGAAATAACCTCTAGCTCTTTAACTACTATAGACAATAATGGCTCAGGAGTTAGCATCAACCTAGGAAGTAGCTATGATGGTGTTTTTGCTATTGCTAGCGCTAATATCTATGCGTCGTCACAATCTGATGGTTCTGTCGCTGGAGATTTAGTCGGTTACAATATCAATGCAGATGCAGAAGTAATCGCTACGTTTAGTAATGGAAAGCAGAGTAGTGTAGGGCAAGTGGCTGTGTATCATTTTCAAAATGACCAAGGATTAGAGCGTCTGAATGGTTCTAACTTCAAAGAGAGTTCAAATAGTGGAGCCCCAAGCTTTTTTAAAGACGCTAATGGAAACAATATCATCGGTACAGAGGTAAAAAACTACTCTCTTGAGGGCTCAAACATAGAGATGACATATGGTCTCACAGATCTTATAATCCTTCAGCGCGCTTATGACGCAAACTCAAAATCAATCACAACAGCAGATCAAATGTTACAAAAAGCCCTAGATATGGGTGCTTAACCACTAATATAAAAGTTGGAACACTAAGTGCTATTGATATTTAAAATAATACTATTTTTAGATAGTCACTAAAGGATTTAAAATGTTAAAATCACTTTTTTCCGGTGTATCCGGACTCCAATCACACCAAGTCGCCATGGATGTTGAGTCAAATAACATTGCCAACGTAAACACCACTGGGTATAAATACTCGCGAGCGAACTTCTCAGACCTTTTAGCACAAACAAAATCAATAGCTACTGCTCCTCAAGGCTCACTTGGTGGACAAAACGCTACTCAAGTTGGTCTTGGTTCTACAGTCTCTTCTATGACAAGAATCTTCTCTCAAGGTTCTGTACAAAATACAGATAAAAATACAGATGTCGCAATTCAAGGTGATGGCTTTTTTATCGTCTCTGGCGATGGCGGAAATACATACAAATACACTCGTGCAGGGGACTTCAAGTTTGATGCAGGTGGAAATTTTGTAAATAATGGCGGTTTTATTATTCAGGGTTGGACAAAAGATGATGAGACAGGATTAGTGGATACTACTGCACCGATTTCAGACATTCAAATCCCACCAGGACTTACCACTCCAGCAAATGCAACAAAAGAGGTCGTCTTAAAAGCAAATCTTAACTCCGGACCAACTGTAACAAGCTTCTCTGCCGCATATGAAGTAAAATCTACAGGAGAGGCAATCGATGAGAATGGTCGTGAGATAGCATCTGGAGATATGGGCGTTATGTTCAACGAAACAGGAGAAGCATTTGCACTTCAAGAGTCTCAAGGTATATGGGCGTCATTTGAAAACTCTGTACATGGACCTGGAACAGCAGTAGAAGGTGGAACAGACCTTGATGTTACTTTTACTACAGATGATGGTACTCCTGTAGATATCACATCAGCTGCTCCAGTTGGCGCTGAGACGACTATCCAAGCGGCCAATAGATTTATGGCGGCTATAAATACACAAACAGCCGTGACAGGAGTAAGAGCGAGTATATCCACTCTAGGAGAGATAACATTAACAAATCCAAATGAGATTGCAACTGCTTCACACAATATAGATTTTGTGGATAATGCTGGAACAACGGGTCTAGCATCTGCAACTGTTAAAACAGCATACCAGTATCAGTATAACTCTACCTCTGCTATCAATATCGCTGATCAGGATAAAACTTTTACTACTATTGCTGATCTAAGAGCTGCACTGCAGACACAGGCAAGAGCTACAGACAGAGATGGTGATGGAAACTTTGATAACAGTATCGAGGTGAGTGTAAACAGTGAAGGTAAGATAGAGATCTCTAATGCGGGAACAACTGCTGATGATTATGACATGAATCTTAGAATAACAGCTATCTCAACAGAGAACATCAATGAAAACACAAAATTTACTGCAAATATGTTAGCTCTCAACACAAGCATTCCATCGGGAACCGCAGGAAAAGCATATACTCAAGCTTTTAATGCAGCGACACACTCAAGTAGTATAGATGTGTTTGATTCACTTGGATCAAAACATACACTTAGAATGGAGTTTAGAAAAACAGAAACAGGTGTAACTGGAAGCAAGTGGGATATGAAAGTGAGTGTTCCTGAACCTGCGACTATTGATACTATTTTCCCATATGATGAGAAAACGGGTTCTGTTCAGTTTAATAGTGATGGTTCTTTAGCGACTTTTAATCCACCAAATGTTTCGTTTTCAGGAAACAATGGATCTGCGCCAAATCAGCAGATAGACCTCTCTTTTGGTACAGCGGGTGGCTTTGATGGAATGACAAGTTTTGATACATCTTCGGGAACATCGGGTATATCTCAAGATGGTTATACTGGTGGTGATATCGTTGGAATTAGAATTGACCAGTCAGGTGCGTTAATCGGCTCGTTCTCAAATGGTAGATCTTTTGCCCTTGCTCAAATCAGTATGGCTAAGTTTACAAATAACGAGGGTCTCTCGACAGAGGGTGGAAATGTTTACATCCAAACAGCCAACTCAGGGGATCCTATTATCGGTACTGCAGCGACTGCTGGACGTGGTTTCATCCAGTCATCAGCTCTTGAAGCGTCAAACGTTGACCTCTCATCTGCACTGACTCAGCTGATAATCATTCAGCGTGGGTATCAGGCAAATGGTAAGACGATAACCACTTCTGATCAACTTCTGCAGACACTCATAGGACTTAAACAGTAAGTTTTTAATTCTACTTTGCTATAATTCTTTTCATATTTTATGAAGGAATTATACCTATGCAATTCTCCGCTCCCCTCAAATCAAACTCAAAAAAAGTAATGTTACTTGGTTCTGGCGAACTTGGAAAAGAAGTCGCTATAGAAGCTCAGCGTTTAGGACTTGAAGTCGTTGCAGTCGATAGATACCAAAATGCTCCTGCTCATCATGTAGCACATCGTTCGTATGTTGTAGATATGCAAGATAAAGATGCACTTTTAGAGATTATCTACCGCGAAAAACCTGACTATATCCTACCTGAGATAGAAGCTATCTCCATAGACGCTCTTTTTGCGGCGGAAGACAAGGGGTACAATGTCATTCCAAATGCCAATGCGGTGAGTAAGACTATGAACCGTAAAAACATCCGCACATTTGCTGCAGAGGTACTAGAGCTTAAAACGGGTCCTTATGAGTTTGTAACAACTGAAGATGAGTTAAGAGAGGCGAGTAAGCGTATGAACTATCCTTGTGTTATCAAGCCAGTTATGAGCTCTTCTGGTCATGGACAGAGTATCTGTCGTAGTGAAGATGAAGTGGGTCAGTCATGGGAAATAGCAAAAGAGGCTCGTGGAGATGCTAGTGAGTTAATCGTTGAAGCATTTATAGAGTTTGATTATGAGATAACACTACTGACAGCACGTAATGGTAAAGAGACTGTTTTTTGTGAGCCTATTGGGCATGAGCAGAGAGATGGTGACTATGTCTTCTCATGGCAGCCAATGCAGATGAGTGAAATTGCAAAGCAAAAAGCACAAGATATGGCTAAGGCTATAACTGATGGGCTTGGAGGTCGTGGTATCTTTGGTGTAGAGCTTTTTGTTCAGGGTGATGAGGTCTACTTCTCAGAAGTCTCTCCTCGTCCACACGATACTGGAATGGTCACTCTTATTACTCAGTCTCAAAGTGAATTTGCACTACACCTTCGTGCAGTTCTTGGACTTCCTCTTGGGTTTACTTTTTATGGCGATGGTGCTTCAGCAGCTTATAAAACAAGTATAAAACACTCAAATGCTCCTGTGATAAATGTAGATGAGTCACTCTTTAGCGATAACTCTTTTGTAAGGGTTTTCTCAAAACCAGAAGCACATGAAGGACGTCGTCTCGCTGTGGCACTTGTGTATGATGAGGTAGAAGCGGCACTAGAGAAGTCTCGTGAGCTTATAGAGAAGATAGAGGATAACTAGATGCAGATAGTTTTACTTGATACTTTAACTTTTGGTGATACTGATTTAAGCTCGTTTGACATGTTTGGGGATGTTGTGGTTTACGAGACGACTTCAAGCGATCAAACACAAGAGAGAATAACAAACGCCGACGTTATAGTTACTAACAAAGTAGTTATCACTAAAGAGTTTATGCAGAGTTCTAAGAACCTGAAACTTATCTGCATCGCAGCTACTGGAATGAATAATGTCGACCTTATAGCAGCTAAAGAGTTAAACATAAAAGTAAAAAATGTAGCAGGTTACTCTACGGACTCGGTAATTCAACACACTTTTTCTATGCTTTTTTATCTACTAGGACACTCTCGTTACTATGATGAAGTTGTCAAAGATGGGACATACTCAAGAAGTCCAATTTTTACAGATGTTTCTCAGCCTTTTTTTGAGGTTAAGGGCAAAAAGTGGGGAGTTGTTGGGCTTGGTAGTATTGGTCAAGGTGTAGCAAAAATAGCTTCTGCATTTGGAGCTGATGTATGTTACTACTCGACTAGCGGCAAAAATCATTCACAACCATACACTAGATTAGAGTTAAAAGAGTTATTGGAGAGTTGTGACATTATCACTATCCATGCACCTTTAAATGAGCAGACGAACAATCTTTTAGATTATGAACAGTTGTTAACTTGTAAAGATGGAGCGACTATTTTAAACCTAGGACGCGGTGGTATCATCAATGAAGAGGGTGTTGCAAAGGTGATAGATGAGAAAAATATCTTTTTTGGACTTGATGTTTTAACGCAGGAGCCGATGAGAGAAAATCATCCACTTTTAAGTGTGAAAAATAGAGATAGCCTTTATATAACACCACATATAGCTTGGACTTCAGTAGAAGCAAGAGAGAAGCTCATCGCTTCTATAGTAGATAATATCAAGAGCAGTTTCTAAGCCCTAATGCCAGAGCTGGCTCTTTTTTTTAGTGCGGC
>JAYEHI010000219.1:6590-8612 GCA_034659455.1 Campylobacterota bacterium
ATAGCTAACACTTTGAAGTCTGCGCATGGAGAAGCTGATGAAGAAGCGGTTCGTTTTATGTGTGCTGAAGCTATAAATGCAGTTAATTGGCTTGATGAGATAGGGGTCTGTTTCTCAAGAACACCAGACTCAAAAATAGCGCAAAGAATGTTAGGTGGAGCTTCTGCACCTCGCGCTTGTTATGCGCAAGACTATACAGGTCTTAAAATACTCCATACACTCTATGATAGATGTATGGCTGAAGAGATTGAGATTTTAAACGAACGCTATCTCCTAGAACTCCTCAAAGATGAAAACGACGCTGTATCGGGTGCAACTATCTTAAACATCAGAACTGGAGAGGTAGAGACACATAAGGCTTCAGCTGTGGTTTTAGCCACTGGCGGTTACTCTCGTATCTATGACAAAAACTCTACAAACTCAACAGCTTCTACTGGCGATGGAATGGCAGTAGCTGCAAGAGCTGGAGCAAAACTCATAGATATGGAGTTTGTGCAGTTTCATCCAACTGCCCTTAAAAACTCTAGCATACTTATCAGTGAGTCAGCTAGGGGAGAGGGTGGTTATCTTCTCAACTCCATGGGTAAGCGTTTTACTAACGAGTTAGCACCGCGTGATGAAGTGAGTCGCTCTATTCATGCAGAGATATTAAAGGGTGAAGATATATTTTTAGATATTCGCCACCTTGGAGAAGAGTTCATCGATGAGGGTCTACCTCAAGAGAGAAAGTTAGCAAAACTCTATGAAAATGTAGACCCAGTACATGACCTTATCCCTATAAAACCTGTCGCTCACTACACTATGGGTGGAATCGAAGTAGACCATAAGTCACAAACAAACCTTAGTGGTCTCTTTGCTTGTGGCGAGTGTGCGAACCATAGAGTTCATGGGGCTAACCGTTTAGGTGGTAACTCACTTTTAGAGATAATTGTTTTTGGAAAAGAGGCTGGTGTAAACGCGGCACGCTATGCAAAGACAAGGGAAGAGAGTGTAGCAGTTCTGAGAGAGTTTAGTTTTTTAAACGAACTTCAAGAGTTTAAAAACGAGATAGATTTTTACACTAAACGCCAATATGTAGGCTCGCTGCTTTATAAAAATGTAGGCATTGTGCGAACTGAGGATGAGTTACTGCATGCAAAAGAGGAGATTACAACTCTTAGTGAAAAACTCCCACTCATGGGTGTGAGTGACAAATCAAAAGAGTATAACACAAACCTCGTAGAGTTTTTAGAGTTTAGAAATACACTCTATATTGCTAGTGTTGTGATAGAGAGTGCACTTAATCGTAAGGTGAGTTGCGGTGCTCACTATATGGAGGGGAACTAAGTTGGAAAAGATGATGAAAATAAGCATACAAAAAAGTAACGAGATAGTAGAGTATGAGCTTCCCCTACAAGAGCTAACACTCCTAGAGACACTAACCTACATCAAAACAAACTTAGATAACACTTTGGCATTTAGTAGTGGATGTAGAAGTAGTGTTTGTGGCTCATGCTCTATGAGAGTCAATGAAAAAGAGGTGCTTGCCTGCTCTTATAAAGTGCAAGATGGCGATAGTGTAGAGGCACTTAAAAATGTACCTATCTTAAGAGACCTTGTTGTAGATATGGACAAGTCCTACTCCTTTAACGCTAAGTCAAAAGCTTGGCTAACAAAGGCTCAAACTCCTGTTAGTTTAGACCATGATGACGAGAAGAGAAATGAAGTTCAGAGTGACTGCATACTCTGTGGGTCGTGCTACTCTGCTTGCCCAGTCTATAGTGTCAATGAAGAGTTTTTGGGTCCTTTTGCACTCACTCGTGTCTGGAAGTATGTAAGTGATAAACGCGAGGATGGTGAAAAAGAGAAGATAGAGCTTGTCCAAAATAGCGGTGTTTGGGACTGTACACTCTGCAATGAGTGTACCGTAGTCTGCCCGCAAAATATATCGAGTAAAGCTGATATAGAGAAGCTTCGTGCTAAGTCCGCTGCTCATGGCTTTATGGATCCAAGTTTTGCGTCTTTTGGTGGTGGTTTTGGTTC
>JAYEHI010000220.1:0-8456 GCA_034659455.1 Campylobacterota bacterium
CTAAGTATGTATAACGACCGAAGACTCCAAGATAAGCTCCTTCTATATTAGAGCTTAAATACTTTCTTAGATGTATATCTACATTCAAATCGACTTCATCATAGCTATGTGTCCTGTCCTCATAATCTTCATATCTCGTAATACTATGTTGGTTGTAAGTAAGTGGAAAGGAAACCTCTACGGCATTATCATAATCAAAAATATTAAGTGAACCTGAAAATGTAAGACCACCTGTCATTACTGAGAAAATAGGTCTAAGTGGGTTTAGTTCTACTCCTATAGTTTGAGGTTTATAACTCTCGGAGAACAAAAGGGAGTAAAAGCTCAACAGTAGAAGTAGTTTTTTCATATTAGTACATAGTCCTGTTTTTTATTATATTATACTCATAAATTACTACAAACTCATTACATTTTATCTACTTAGTTGTCATCTTAAGTTCTCACTCACTATGTATAAGAAATTATAAATAAATTATCCGCTATCCTTATACTTCAAATCATACTTAGGAGTCTCTCATTTTTATGAAACATATTATACCCATTAACCTGCTTTTACTCTTAACAATTTTTCTCACTGCTTGTGGAAGTACAGAGGATTCAGCTGCTACAGAAGAGATCTCATCTGGGGATCCAAAATTTGCCATTAGTTACGAGGGTCTCTCTTTTTATAAGCAAGAGATGCCTCAAGAGAGTTACAGACTAGAACCTTTAAAAGATAGTGATTTTAATGCTCTTGAAGATTCTGAGCAACTCCTTGTAGCGGACAAACTTTTAAGTACTCTTTTTTTCGGATACAACCTTCCCCTCTTAAAAGAAAAAATCAACTCTGGAGAATTTTTATCTACTGTGGCGTTTGGTTTAACTCAAGATAGCACAGACAAAGAGCTCCTAGAATCAAGCATACTAAATGAAGAGAAATTTTACAGACCAGATGGTCACTCAGAGTCCATAGACATACTCTCTAGATTTTATCTTGCAGAGGAGCTTGATAGCTACTATTTAAACAACTGGATAGCTTATATCCTAACGCAAACTATAATGTTCTCTCCCGCTTATGAGCTTGACTCAAGCCATTCTCCTAACATCGCTCGTGTTTACAACCGACTTGTAACACTCTTAGAGGATGATGCAAGCATGCGATTTATCACCTATGTTCATATGAGCAGTGATGATAACTGGAGACGCTTTAGAAGTCCTGAAGACAATGGTCGTGAGATGCTAGAGATTTATACTTTAGACCAAAACGACTCTCATGTACCTATAGCCGCAACTGCACTTAAAAACTGGAAACTCGATCGTGACAACGATACACTTGTTGTAGGACTGGGCGAAAACACTCAAGCATTAAGTCTCTTTGGAACCACCATATATAATGGTGATGACTTCTACAGAGAGCTTGCTAAATCTTCTTCTTTTACCTATGGAACAGTTAAACGCTTAGTCGAGTTTTTCTTTCTTGAGAATACTCCTGAGCAGATAGAGTCAATCACACAGAGTATAGTTGCATCAAAACCAGAAACATGGCAGGGAATCTTAAAGCAGATCATCTTTTCTAAAGAGTACCTTCTTCATACAGCCAAGGCAAAAAGTGCAGAGGCAACTCTCTTTTCTCTTGCTAAGAAACTAGAGTTTAAAACTAGAAACAACTCTATCTACTACTTTAAAATTGCACTAGAGAACATGCATCAAGCAAGTATGAAGTACAAACTTGGAAAACTCAACAGAGTTCCACTTGACACTCTCTCTTTTGCAAACTATACAAAGTACATAAGAGAAGAGGTTCTTCTAAGACGTTCTAATCCAGTCTACGACAATAACTATTCAAACTGGTCAAGACAAGGCTGGAGCGATAGCTTCATCGCCCAAGAAAACTACGAAGTTGATTATAGCGATGGAATCACTTCACTTCACAATCTCATAAACTACATTTTTGAGACCACTACAGCAAGAGTGGCAAACGAAGAAGAGATGCAAATGTTTGATTCTCTTATGCTACAAGAGACAGGTGGAGTTCAAGAAGTAGTAAGTTTCTTTGACACTACTGATAAGCGTTTAAATAACGACGGCACTCAAAAAGGCATATCATATGCAAGAAATGTAGCCTATGTGATTTTAGACTACATCAGTCGACTCGAAGATACTTATATCCACAAGAAGGTAGATTAAATGAAAAGAAGAAACTTTATAAAACTCTCACTTGCAGCTTCAGCTTCTTTAATGCTTCCTAGTTTAGCCAGCGCAGACACAGACTATTCTGAAGTAAACTTTGATGAAAACACCTACACAACAAATTCAGCTCAAGTTATCATGGTCTTTCTTTATGGTGGGGCGAGCCAACTTGCTGGAAATCTAACAAACATTGACGAGATTAAAGAGAAGTCTCAAAGTTCATACGATAGTTACTTTAGGGGTATCACCCCGACTCCAAATAACTTCTGGCAAGAAGCTGGTGGAACACACTTAGAGGATATGCTATCTGCTGGAGACATGACACTCTATCGAACTTGCTACTCTAAAGTTAGAGAAGAGAACAACAACAAAGCCCATGGCTCATGCACTGTCCAAAATCAAAAAGGCTCGTTTAACGAAACAAGTGCAGGTATTGTCACCAATCTCTCTAAGGTTCTCTCAAACAGTGGCATCATCAATGAAGATAGTGTAATGCCTTTTGTTAGCATGGAAGGCGACTCAAACTTTTACGCTTCAGGAAACACTACAGTGCCAAGTTATCTCAAGGCGGTAGGGCTCAACCAAAACCTAGATAACCCTTATAAAAGAAATGTAAGATACTGGTTCCAATATACTGCTGCTGAAAGAGAGATAACAGACTACAACAAGAATGACGAAAGAGGTTTTGACCCAGCCTTTAACACAACCATGAATGAAATGGCACAAAAGAATAACCTCAATACAAAAATCCATACCGCCTTTTCCAAAAGAGAACCTTTAAGCAGATTTATCACGGATATCAAGAGTTCCCAGACTCCAGACTTAGGTCTTGATGCGTATCCAACAAACGACTCATTTGCACAAACACTCGAGTCTTCTATCAAGGTTATGGCTAAAAACCCCGATACTAAAGTCATAAGCATGAATACTGGTGGTTTAGGTGGCTGGGATGATCATAACGATGCTAGAAACTATACCACAAGATGCGAAAACCTCTTTAAAACCCTTAAATCTTCTATGGCACACCTTAAAGCTTTAGAAAAAGAGAATAACATAAGTATTATGGTTTTTAGTGAGTTTGGGAGAAATGTCAACCTTAACTCAGCACTTGGATGGGATCATGGTAATTTGCAAAACTTTCTTGTTTTAGGTGGAAAAAAATACTTTGATCATAAAGGGGTTATAGGAGAGACAAAAGTAGAGAGCACAGGAGCGGTAAATAGACTCTACCTGAAACCTACTGATAATAGCTACAGTTTTGAACCACTAAGTATAGCCGCCACTCTATACAAAGTCTTTGGAATTACTAACCCTGAAACTTTGACGGATGGTAACTCCCCAGTTGAGCTATAGCTAGTGTTATTTTGTCGTCATTTTAAGGATAGGTGTAAACTAAGCGTTTCTTAAAATAAAATAGTTTTAAACGATTCTTATCATTACTGGTCTAGCGTTTACAAAATCAACCACTTCAAGCTCATTTATCATCGCTTGAATATCACTCTCTTTTGCAGTGTGTGTTGAGATAAGAAGATTAGCACTCTTGTTCTCATTTGGACGCTGGAGCATAGTCTCTATAGAGATGCTATGTGTCTCAAATATCTTAGTAAGTTTTGCTAAAACACCCGCTCTGTCGCTTACATTTACACGTAGGTAGTACTTTGACTCGATGTTGGCTGTTGGTTTTAGAGTCAGTTTGCTTCCCTCCATCGGTCTATCAAAGCCTAGCATTGGAGTTGACTTTCCACTTCTTGCGATGTCAATGATATTCGCTACAACAGCAGAAGCAGTTGCATCCCCGCCAGCACCAGGACCGTAATAGAGTGTCTCACCAACTTTATCCCCAACAACAGAGATAGCGTTCATAACACCATCAATCTTAGCAATCATCTCTTCTTGCTTGATAAGACAAGCATGAACACGAAGCTCAACTTCATTGCCATCTTTTTTAGCGATTCCAAGAAGTTTTATAGCATAACCAAACTCTTTAGCAAATGCGATATCTTCACTTCTTACATTATCAATACCCTCGATTAATATATCTTCTGGCTTTGCATCGATTCCATAAGCGATAGAAGCGAGTATAAGAAGCTTGTGAGCAGCATCAAAACCACCAACATCAAAAGTAGGATCAGCTTCTGCATAGCCTAACTCTTGAGACTCTTTGAGTATCGCATCATAACTCACACCCTCATCAGTCATTTTAGTCATCATGTAGTTACAAGTACCATTCATAATTCCCATAATAGACTCAATATGATTTGCAGAGAGACCATCACGAAGAGCATTGATGATAGGGATACCACCAGCCACAGAAGCCTCATACTCAAATGCTATGTTTTTAGCGATATCTTGGAGTTCATATCGGTGGTATGCAAGAAGTGCCTTGTTTGCCGTAACAACAGCTTTTCCAGAGTTGAGTGCGCGTTTTACAACTTCAAACGGCTCTTCAACTCCACCCATAAGCTCAACAACGATATCAATCTCTGCATCATTTAAGATGTCATCTACATTGTCTGTTATAAGGATGTCAAGTCCTCTATCTTTAGCAAGATTTTTTACCACACCACTTTTAACGACTATATCCTCTCCAGCGCGAGCAGAGATAACATCAGCGTTGTCTCTTAATATCTCAGCAACGCTTGTTCCAACTGTTCCAACACCAATTATTCCTACTTTTATCATACTATTTTACTTCCTTGTCTTGCTCTTGAAACTGTTTTAAAAACTGTTTTATATTTTTTGCCGCTTGGCGAATACGGTTGTCGTTTTCTATAAGTGCTATACGAACATAACCCTCGCCATACTCTCCAAAACCGATACCAGGAGCTACCGCTACTCCAGCTTCCATAAGCAGGCGTTTAGAGAATTCAAGAGAGCCTAGGTGCTCTACACACTCAGGCATTTTTGCCCAAGAGAACATACTCGCTTCATTTTTCTCTATATGCCAGCCAGCTCTCTCAAACGCTTCTATGAGAACCTCTTGTCTGTGATCATACTTATCCGTAATATCTTTTACACACTGCTGATCGCCATTAAGTGCTACAGTAGCTGCAACCTGAATAGGAGTAAACATTCCATAATCTAACCACGATTTCATCTTTTGTAATGCTCCGATTAGCTTCGGATTTCCCACAAAGAATCCTACACGCCATCCAGCCATGTTGTAAGATTTTGAGAGTGTAAATGACTCTACTGCCACATCTTTTGCACCAGGAACAGACATAATTGATGGCGTTTTATATCCATCAAAAGTTATATCACCATAAGCGATGTCGGAGATGATATAAAATCTCTTCTCTTTTGCCATAGCAACAAGTTTTACATAAAACTCTGGAGTTACCGTTGCCGTAGAAGGATTGTGTGGGAAGTTGACTAAAACATACTTTGGTTTAGGCGAAGACTCCATAAAAACACGGTTTAAGTTTTCAAAGAAGTGATCTTCATCTATACGATACTTCTCATCAAATTTTATACCAAACTTCACCACATTCCCACCAGCTAAGATAAATGAAAACTCATGGATAGGATAAGTAGGATCAGGAACTACAGCTACATCACCTGGATTTGTGATAGCGTAAGTGAGGTGAGCATATCCCTCTTTTGAACCCATAGTAGCAACACACTCAGTCTCAGGGTCAAGTACACAATCATAACGGCGTTCATACCAGTCAGCTATGGCTTTTAGAAGTTTTGGGATGCCTTTGCTTGTAGAGTATCCATGTGTTTTTGTTTTTTGGGCCGATTCAACGAGTTTCTCACGAATATGTTCAGGAGTGTCACCATCGGGATTACCCATAGAAAAATCTATTACGTCTTTACCAGCACGACGTTCGCGCATCTTTATATCGTTTACTTCCGCAAACACGTACTTTGGAAGTCTCTCAACTCTGTTAAACTGTATCTCATCAAACATATTTAGCCCTCTAAAATTATTAATGACATTTTATCTAAATATATTTAGGAATAAGTTAACCTATTTTGAACCATTTGGATATATAAGAAGTTCGTCTCGTACATTTTTAAGAGTATAAAGGTCTGAAATCTTTACATATTTGCTATTATGTGGAATATCTAGTTCTAACTTATGAACTATCTTGTTTCTTTTCACAACTTTTAAAAGATGTAAAGAAGCGTCATAGTAAGCTATGTAAGGATACCATCTATTGCGCCGGCTGCTACTTATCGTTATCTCTTTTACTTTTGAGACGTTAATCCAGTGGGCGTAGAGTGATCGCTTAAGCTTTAACTCTTGCTTGCTTTGAAGCTCTTGGATATTTAAATATCCAGCAGAGATATCAACAACATAAGTCCACTCAGTCTGAGAGTTTCTCTCTACGTCTATAATTCTACATCCATTTTTATTAAGCTCCCTATCGAGGATCAAAGGGTCAGTAGCATACTCCGATGTTAGGTTAATATTCCAAGTAAACTCCGAAGCGTCTAAATTAGAAGCTATGGTAACGTACCTATAATAGCCCATACTACGAAGTGTATCGCCCATCAGCTTTACAAAAAACAGAGGAGAACCGCTCGTTTTGAAGTTAAGAGTCAACTCTTTTGGATTTGTAAAAAAAAGCTGTAGAAGTCCATTCTCTTTAAGGGTTTGAATAACTTTAACAGAGTCGACTCTTTTATTTTTATAAAAATCCGATTTGGGATCAAAAATGACATTTATAAACTCGCTATTCTCTTTATATGTTTTAGTTTCTAAAAAACTTTTTATCTTTTGAGTCACGGGGTCTTCAGTCAGGACACTCTCTTCTAAAGACTCAAACTCATCTGAAAAAGAGAATGTAAACAGGAGTAAAACACAGAGTAAGCCTTTTACCATTTACGACCTCTGTTTAATTTTTTAAACTCTTTGAGCGAAATAGTTTTTAGAGTGTTGTTTTTATATAAAAAGCGTATATTATCTCTAGATTTAAACTTTTGTATTTCACCATTTACATACATATCTATATATCCATGACCAAAAAGAAGCAACAACTCTTTTGAAGCGTCTAAGGATTTTTCGCCTTTAAATGTTCCCTGATAATGCTTGTTTGTTTTGACATCTATGTAACCGTACCAGACATTGCCTTTAGATTTTATCGTAAAAGATTTTTTCACAACCTCTTCAATGGGTTCAACTAGGAGTACTTTTTGCATTGATTCATTAAGGTCTGAACCGTTTGTGTCATCCACGGTTACATTCTCATCACTTAGACTTTTGACGCTAGAGTTCATCTCTTCAATCTTTTTTTGAACATCTTCTATATGCTGATTGTCAACGACTTCTTCTTCAGTACTATCGTTTGAAATATTATTAAAACTAAAAAGAGATGCAATAATAAATATGACAACAATAAGGATAAGATAGAGTCTCTTGTTGAATTTTTTCTTTTGAGGAGTTATAAAAATACCATTCGTATCTTCTGCACTCTCTTGCTCTACAAAATGACTTATTCCTTCACTCTTTAAAACTGACAAATCCTCATTGTACTCTCTTTCTAAAATAGATACAAAACCTATGAATTGGACCTTTGAAAAACCTTCAAAACTACCATGAAGCATTGACTGAACATACTTTAAAGGTATATGTGTCTCTTCATATATCTTCTGTGCGCCTAAGTTTTGTAGTTTTTGAAGTTCTTCACTCATTATCTCATCCTATCCATTAAAATCGCACCTGCGACACTTACATTGAGTGAGTCGAACTCATGTTTCATCTTGATACTCACCGCACAGTCAAGCTTAGAAACTACACGAGATGTTAAACCCTCGCCCTCACTTCCTAAAACTAAAACTTTTTTCTTATCTATATGCGTCTCTCTGATATCTATACCGCTCATATCGGCACCATACGTCGTAAATCCTGACATTTTAAGGTCATTGAGTACATCATGAATATTGTTCTCTATCGCAAAAGGCATGTCATAGAGTGCTCCCGTACTAGTTCTGAGTATTGTTGCCATTGGAAGCTGTTTAATGCCACAAGCGATGATTGCGTCAACACCTAGGGCGTATGCACTACGCACTAAGGCACCGATGTTTCCGACATCTGTTACACCTGAGAGGACTAGTACAAACTTTTTCTCAAAAAAGAAATCATAGGGTTGCAGTTGATAATCATCTACTTCAGCTAAAAATCCCTGATGAGAAGCATTTTTACACATCTTTTGTGCTGCTTCATTTGGAATACGTTTTATCTCAAATCCCATTTTCATTAGACGAGAATACTCTTTTTTTTCTAGCTCTTTAGCTAGATAGAGTGTCTTAATTTTATTGGGATACTTTTCTATTAAATA
>JAYEHI010000221.1:0-1646 GCA_034659455.1 Campylobacterota bacterium
GGAATGAATATATCATCTATGTTATCACTAAACCACTCTATGGTAAGCTCTACAGGTTGTGTTTGGATACCAAGTAGTAGGGAGCCAAGTTGATACTCGGCATAGTACATTGGTGGCATAGTAAAGGGGTTTGAAACCCAACACATCGCTAGAGCTACTGGCACGTTAAACTTGAAAAATGGTATGAAAAGCAGTACAGCAGCCATCTGTAAAGGCATTGGGATAAAAGCTATAAGTAGACCAAGTAAAACACCACGAGATATCATCTTTCGGTTTGCAGCTAAGTACTCAGGGGGGACTTTAGACTTCGCTATAAAGGCTTTTAATTTTTCACTTTTAGAAGTTTTTTTAAGGGTTTTTCTTATCATTTCAATTCTTAAATTTATTTTTTAAGAATTATAGCTCTTTTTTCCTAAAGTAGCTTGAGGTTCATCAAAAGATAAATATTAAATTGTCTGTAAATGTTTCACATAGTAAAAGTATGATAAAATTGCACATATATAAAAGATAAGGTATTAAATGTCATTTGAAAAACTAGGAATAATTAAACCACTACTAAACGCAATAGAAGATATGGGCTACGAAAACCCAACTTTGGTGCAGACACGCTCAATTCCTTTAGTTTTATCAAAAAGCGATATTTTTGCGACGGCACAGACAGGCACGGGAAAAACTGCTGCTTTTGGCTTACCGATACTGCAGCGTTTGCGTAAACCGATTGAGAGTAAAGGAGTTCGCTCCGTGATACTCTCACCAACTCGTGAGCTGAGTATGCAGATACATGACGACTTGCAAAACTACGCTAAAAACATGGATATTAAAATCGCTATTTTAGTTGGTGGTAAGGATTTAGAGAGACAAAAACATGAGCTAAAAGAGGGTGTTGACATTATTATTGCTACACCTGGAAGACTTATGGAGCATACCCAAAAGGGACTCAGTCTCAAAGATGTGGAGATATTTGTTCTTGATGAAGCGGATAGAATGTTGGATATGGGTTTTACAAAAGACATAAGACTCATTCACCCACTGCTTCCTAAACGCCACCAAACACTTCTCTTCTCAGCGACATTTAGTGAAAAAGTAAGAAAACTTTCAAAGCTTATTTTGACTAAACCGGCATTTATCGAGACTGCTAAGAAAAATACTACCGTTGACACCATTAACCAAGTGGCATACTTAGTGGATACTCTGAGAAAACCTGAACTCCTCGCTTATCTTATAGGCTCAAGAAACTTTCCTCAAGTGCTTGTTTTTACGAGAACGAAAAAAAGTGCGGATGAACTAGCAGTTGAGCTTAAAAAAGATGGGCTCAAGTGTGGCGTACTTCATGGAGATAAAACAAAAGCAAATCGGAACAAAACATTGACACAGTTTAAAGAGGGTGTGTTTAAGGTTCTCGTCGCTACGGATATTGCCTCACGTGGATTAGACATAGAGCATCTGCCATATGTAATAAACTATGAACTCCCTTCTATACCTGAAGATTATGTACATCGCGTTGGTAGAACAGGACGTGCTGGTCGTCAAGGCGAGGCTATCTCGCTCATTGACATCTATGAAAAGTACGATATCAAAGACGTTGAAAAACTAATAGGTCAAAAGATACCTCAAGAGACCGTAGATGGTTTTGAACCCGATCCAAC
>JAYEHI010000222.1:0-8350 GCA_034659455.1 Campylobacterota bacterium
ATTATTATATTAAAACAAGTTATAAAAGCAAATATAATCGGTGTTATAATAAGGCATATCTATATAAAGGTTCCACAATGAGTCTCTACTCGCCTATTATTCAACGCATACTCGACGAGTCTCAAAAACTCATCTTAGGAAAGGAGCTTCAAGTGAAGCTCTCTCTAGCCGCTTTTATATCTGGCACTCACTTGTTGATAGAAGATATACCGGGTATGGGAAAAACGACGCTAGCTAAGACTCTTGCTCATGTCTTGGGACTTGAGTACTCTCGTATACAGTTCACAAACGACCTTCTTCCCTCTGACATCATAGGAGTGAATTTTTACAACACGAAAGAGGCGAGTTTTAGTTTTAAAAAGGGAGCTATATTTTCACAGTTTCTTCTTACCGATGAGATAAACCGAGCCTCTTCTAAGACACAGAGTGCACTCCTTGAAGCTATGGAGGAGAAGCAGATAAGTGTAGATGGAACCACCTATAAACTCCCCTCTCCGTTTTTTGTCATCGCTACGAAAAATCCTTTTGAGGAGGTTGGCACGTATGAGCTCCCCTCTTCGCAGTTAGATAGGTTTGGACTCTCTATATCCTTGGGCTATCCCTCTCAAGATGCGGAAAGAGAGATACTCTCTTCAACCCAAAAAGTAAATCTTAACTCTCTAGACTCTTTGAGTAAAGAGGAGTCTTTAGCTCTTCAAAACGCCATTGAAGATATATACGTAAGTGAAGATATACTCACTCTAGTTCAAGAGATACTGGCGTTTACAAGAGATAGTTCTCTGTATGTTACCGGTCTCTCAACTAGAGCTGCAATAAACATGATTAGCATATCAAAAGCATGGGCCATGATTAACCTTCGTGATTACATAGTGCCAAACGATATTTTAGAGACTCTTCCCTACCTCATAAAACATAGACTCAAAGCTAGGGGTGAGAACAAAACACCACAAGAGATAGTAGATGAAATCACTCAAAACTTACATATCGATACTTAAAGCTGTAAAAAACAGACCGACAAAGTACTTCTTATATCTTGTTCTAATCATTGTCGCTCTTTTTATGCAAGCCTATATGCATAACTACAATATAGTCTATATAATGATGTTCTTTCTCGTAGGCATAGCGGGAGCTTCATCGATATATGGCGTTTTAAATCTTTACTATGTAAAAGTAAAACTACTCTCTACTGAGCGCTATTTTGCATTGACCCCATCTCTATACACTCTTAGCCTACTCAATGAATCTCCTAACACTCTATATGACATAACCATAACATCTAAAGATGAAGTACAAAACATTAAGTCTATAAATGCCAACGATAGCACTATCCTCAAACTCAAAACCATTTTCCAACAAAGAGGTAGTGCTAAACTTCCAAACATAACTTTAAGTTCACTTTTTCCACTTCCTCATGAGATAAAGTACAAAGACATAGAGATAAATGAGACCCCATTTGTCTATGCAAAACCTCAAGGGGTTTCACTCTTTAGCATTTATAACAAAAACTCCTCTCTCAATGGAGAGATGGATGAGTTTGATAGCATAAAAGATTTTCAACAAGGTGAAAGTGTCTCTCACATTCACTGGGCGTCTCTAGCCAAAAATGAAAGACTCAAAAGTAAAACATTTCTTTATGAAGATGAGCAAAAAACTCTTCATTTTGATTTTAACAAACTCTCTGGTGAAGTAGAAGATAGACTTAGCCAACTCACCTTATGGGTGCTAGAGTGTGAGAAGCATCGCTTGGCATTTACATTGAATATAAACGCGACACAATTAGATTCGAAGGAGCAAAGTGTAGATGAAATTCTTACAATCATTGCTTCATACTAAGGCACCCTCTAACGATAGACTCTTAGATATCGCTATCATCCTCTCTATCATCCCACATCTCTTTGTGGCAAAGTTTTTTATGCTACTCTATATAGCCATAGCCCTCTTTTTTATACTCAAAAACATCTCTAAAGAGTTCTTACTTATGGCTCTAGGTCTTATACTTATTGGTCTCTCTTTTTTCAGTAGTTATAACTTCTCGGACTTCTCACGGATGCAGTTTTTTGTCTCACTAGTGAGTTCACTACTCATCTTTGCGCTAACTCTTCAAAAACTCACCAAAGTAACTAATGTCTACCTCAAAATCACCCCTGTTTTACTTATGGTTCTCTCTTTTTTCTTCTACAACTCCATCATCATGTTGGCTTACTCCATAAGTACTCTTTTTATCTTCACACTGCTTTATGTATGGAGCAAGATGGATGCTGAACTTTTAGATGTGCTGAAGTTTACTAGCAGGCTCTTTGTGCTCTCACTCCCTCTTGTGACTCTACTCTTTTTAGTTTTTCCTCGTATATCCATAGAAAAAACTGACTTTGGTTTTCGAGCTGACAAGTATGTAGATAGTGGATACGACGGTACTATGAGTGTAAGTTCAAACGCCATCAAGCTCTCAAACAAAATAGTTATGGAAGTGCTCTTTAAAGATAAAAACATCTCAGACTCACAACTCTACTTTAGAGGCTCAACACTCACAAAACAAGAGGGGTTAGAGTGGCTAAAAGAGTCTCCACTCAAGAGTAAAGAGAGACTCCTAAATGTAAAAAACACCAAAGAGTATGAAGTTACTATCTATCCCCATGCTAAAAACTGGGTCTATGCTTTAGATATGCCTTTGAGCACTCCCAACAAAACAGAGCTTAACAGTGACTATACACTTAGTGCAAACAAACCTCTTTATGAGAAAAAAAAGTTCCTTATAAAATCCGCTCTCAGTTACAGACTCTACACTAACGAGCTCTCAAACACACTTCTAGTCGATAAAGAAAAAAATGACAAAACCTATGAGGCTTTAAGATATATTCGAGAAAAAAACATATCTCAAAAAGAGAAAGCTTTAAAACTCCTAACTTTTTTTAGATCTCTTAACCTCTCCTACACTCTCAAGCCTAAAGGTACAGACTTGGAGGACTTTACTGACTCTTTTTTACTAAAGAGTAAAAACGGTTACTGTGTTCACTTTGCATCCGCATTTGCATCGAGTGCAAGAATGCTAGGCATACCCTCTCGAGTTGTCACTGGCTTTAAAGCGGACAAAAAAAATATGATTAATAGCTATCTACTTGTGAAATCCTCTGATGCACATGCATGGGTGGAACTCTATTTTAAAGAAGATGGATGGGTGAGGTTTGAGCCTACTGCAACTGCCAAAAGAGATTTAACACCTCTTGAGAGCCAAACGGATAACACTCTATTAAAGAGTGGATACTTTACAAAGATAAACCACTACTATTTATATACAAAGTATATGATAAACAACTGGGTTCTTGATTATAACAGAGCCAAACAGATGGCAATACTCAACAAAATTCTCAACGATACACTCTATCTCTTAAAGTTCATATTTTCTTTTCTGCTGCTTATCTTTTTTAGTTTTCTTCTCAAGAGCCGCAAAAGTGAGAGTAAACTCACTCGTGAAATGAAAAAACTCTTAAAACTCTTAAAAAAACATGATATTGTAAAGAAGCAAAATGAGAGTATGCAGAGCTTTTTAATGCAAGCAGAAGATAAACTAGATACAGACTTTAAAGAGTTAAGTAGACTCTACCATCTACTCAAATATAAAAAGGCATTTAATGAGACCCTCTTTATTAAGTATAAAGAGGAGATAAAAAGGGTAAAAGAGAAGCTTTAGTCGGAGTTTACATGCTTTATTGTTACATTACACTCTGAGGGGTTCTTTTCACAATAGACTCTCTTCATCTCCCTACTCGACCCACTTGAGACATCACTTAGGACATAAGTCTTATATTTTTATATACTCATTTCACTAAAAAGTGGACGCTCACTTACATCCCTAGCTCTGCAGCTATCCCTTAAAAAATCTAGTTTTTTATAAAGTTCACTCTCATTTGAAGGGCAACGAGTCAACATATCATCAAGAAGATTTCCAAATGCTAAGACTTCTAGTTTTTCATAGAGTTCATTACTTTTATCATAAAAGCTTGCAGCTCCAAAATCAACCAAGTAAGTATCATAAACACCATCGACTAAGATATTATGCGCATAAAGGTCTCCATGCATCACTCCTTGTTCATGTAGGTGAGTAGAAGCACTTATAATGGCGTTTGCCACTTCTCTAATCTCTTCTGTTTTAAATAACATAGCTTCATCATAAGTATCACGACTGCAGGTCTCAAAGTTGGGAGGATTGCCAAGATTTTTAAATCTAGGTGAGATATATTCTAAAACCAAACCTAAATGTTTACTCTCTAGTCGAGCAAGAACTTTTATAAGACTGGGATGTTCTCCAACACTCATATAAGCGTTCATCTCATCTTGTGCGTATCCATCGCTCGTCACAGAGTCTTTAAACATCTTAATCGCTACAGGCTTATCAAACTCTTTTACGCGAGCACGATATATTTTTCCAGAAGCACCCTCCCCTAAGAGTTCATCTATCTCTACATCTTTATGCTCAATCATCTTTATATTTGGAGCTTTGCTGATAGAGCATGGATTGCCACTAAACGCCAACCAAGCTAGTTTTGGTAGTTTTAAAAGCCATATAGGTATCTCTTGCAAGTTATTTGCCGAAAGACGCAATAGTTCTAACTCTTGACACTTTTGCATACTTTCTGGTAACTCTCTTAGTCTATTTCCAGCTATTGGGAACTTACATAGTTTTTTTAAATCACCCATAGAGTTTGGAAGTTTTGTAAGTTTATTGTCCGTTAGAATCAACCAACTTATACTCAAAGGCAGTATATCTTCATCAAAATTTTCTATTTGGTTACCTTTAAAACCCAACATATAAAGATTATCCAACTCTTTAAATGCATGAGGCAAATCACTGAAGAGATTGTATGAAAAAAAAGCTATTTTGAGTTTTGTGAGTTTTTTTATCTCGTTTGGAATAGTGCTTAATTCATTGTTACTCAAATCAAGCAGCTCCAAAGAGTCCGCAAGCTCCAATATCTCCAAAGGAAAACTAGTGAGACCCTCAGACATCTTAAGCTCTTTGATCCCTTTAAGTTTACCAGAGCGAAGCTCTTCTAATGTATGAGTTTTCATTAGTCTGAAAGTAAGTCTTGCATGGATTCTCTAGGACTTTTTCCTTCTAACATCTCATACACCTCTTTTGCTATTGGAAGATACAACTCTCTCTCTTTACCAAGTTCATGAAGTGCATAAGAGGTACCTATTCCCTCTGCTACCTCTCCAAGCTCTTGGAGTATGTGTTCTTGCGTTAAGCCTTTGGCAAGTCCTAGCCCTACGCGAAAGTTTCTACTCATAGAAGAAGACGCTGTCAAGAAAAGATCTCCCGCTCCGCCAAGTCCTATAAAAGTTTCTACTTTAGCACCATAAGCCATTCCAAAACGCTGCATCTCTACAAGACCACGCGATATTAGTGCTGCGGCTGCATTTTTACCCAGTCCCATCCCCTCACATATCCCAGCAGCTATTGCGATGACATTTTTATATGCCCCTGCAACTTCTGCTCCCACAACATCTGTAGAAGTGTAAGCCTTTATAAACGATGGAAAGAGTTCTGCAAGTTCACTAGAGAGTACTTCATTTGTCGAGTTTACGACAAGTGCTGTAGGAAGAGACTTCATAACTTCTACGGCAAACGAAGGACCTGAAAGAAACGCGATGTTTTTGCTTGGAACATATTTTTCGTATATCTCGTTTAAAAATCTCCCGCTACTTGCTTCTATTCCTTTAGAAGCGACTAAGATTTTTTGATTTTTAAAAACAAAATTTTTCTCTAACCATCTCCCTATCTCTTGCGCTGGAACCGTGATGATGAGATACTCGCAGTTAAGTATCTCTTGGAGTGAGACAAAATTCTCTAACTCTCTAGGAGTTCTAGACGTTATGACAACTTCACTTTTTTCACTCAGGGCAAAGGCTAAAGCACTTCCCCACTTTCCAGCTCCTATAACTCCTACTCTCATATCAAGTCCTTATTAGTTTTTTAAACTCTTCTATATCATTTTCAAAACCAACGACAACTAATATATCACCGTTTTTAATGGTATGGTTTTTTATTTTCGAAGCATATATAAATTCATTACTCATATCCTCATGCATAACTGAGAGTATCACTATCCCATTATAACGACTCCAATCTATATCCGAAATTGGTGCATTGTCAAAAAATTTATCATTAGTTATTTTCACCTGTTCTACTTTGAGAGCACTCTCTTCATATAAAATACTGTGAAGGACTTGATTTGATATTGGTTTTTCTAGTACATTTGCAATGATATCGGCGGTTGTCTCGACAAGGGGAATAACCTTATTTGCACCTGCCATCTTCAGCTTATTTGCACTCTCCTTATTTGAAGCAATTGCTATGATGGTTAGCTTTTGGAAATGTGCTCTTAGAGATATAGTTAAAAAAATATTTTCAGCACTATCTTCTAGAGCACAAAAAGCGATAGACGTCTCTGTATCCATCCCCTCTTCCACACTCCCCCAATCATCACTCAAATCAAAGTACTCTATATTTTTCTCAGCATTGTTAATGTCCTCTTTGTTTTGAGAGTATATTTTAATGTTCTTATACTTTATTTTTACATTTGACTCTATCTCAAGGGCATACTTATTAAACCCAAATATAAGTGCTGTCGTCTTAGGCATTTTTTACCTTTTTATGTAAAGATTTCTCAAACTCTTTGACAAATATTTTATACCCAACAGCAAGTATATAGTCTCCATTCTCTAAGAGTGTACTATCTATGGGGTTGAAATAAAACCTGTCGCTATCCCCTTTAAACAGACCAAGAACAATAACCTTAAACCTTTTGTTGCCAAGTGAGCCCACTGTTGGAAAATTATCGATTATCCTTGTTGTAAGTGCTATCTCATCAATGGCTATATTTGTATATTCGCTTCTGAGTTGATGTATCACTTCAAACGCCGCCGGCTGTCCTACCAACTCTTTTGTAATCATTCCAATCATCTCTTGAGGATAGACTATTTGATTTATTCCTACAAACTCTAGCTTTTTTCTATTAACATCTTTCATCAGCAGAGAGAGAATAAAAACTTCTTTGTCTATTGAACGCACAGTTAAAGCTGTATAAACATTTTCAATATCATCTTCGTGAAGACATAAAACTGCTTTTACCTCTTTTTTTATATCTATGCTTAGCTTTTTATAGTTCTCCACGCTACCTGAGGAGTAGTTCATAGCTATCAGTCCATCTCTTCTGGCGTTTTCTACTCGAACGGGGTCATCATCCATCACTATTATTTTATGAACGCCTTGATGGAGTTTTCTAGCGACCTCTTTAGCTATGCTTTCATACCCACATATCAGATAGTAATCTTTTAACTTTGCGATATCCTCAATGTTTTTTACCTCTTTAATCTCATCTAGTTTCTCTGTAAACGCAGACACAACTAATGAAGTAGTAAAAGCCAAAACAGCTATCCCTGTAGTTATGACTATCATAGCCACAAGCCTACCCTCAGAAGTTGTTGGAGTGATATCTCCATAACCAACAGTAGAAATGGTAACTATAGACCAGTATATCGCTTCGTAAAGCGTATCAATGGGAGACTCGGGGTTGTTTGCTTCCATGACATAAATAAGCACTGAGGATACAAATATAACAATAGAAGCAAATATAGCAAGAGTTAAAAACTCAAACTTTTTAATAGCAAGAACACCCGCTAAAGTCTGAAAGCTTTTTGCATAACGAAAGAGTTTAAAAACACGAAAAAGTATAAAGATACGTAGCAGTCGTAACTCATGGAAAAATGGGAGTATTGCAAGAAGATCTATTATAGCTCTGATGGAGAGCATATACCTGACCTTGACCTTTATAATCTCGCCAAATACTTTAAAGAGATTTACCTCTCGAGATACAAAACTATCGTGTTCAGCACTACTCACTATAATCTTTGTAACACTACTATCCACCCATAAACGCAAAAGATACTCTATGAAAAATATGATTGATATAACATAGTTACTAAAAAAAACAAGGTATCTGTTTACTGGAGATTTCACCTCTTGAATCAAAACGCCAACACTTATAAATATAAGCACTATCATCAATATATCTATATATTTTTTATATCTGTATTTATCATTTTCTAGGAGATTGTAAAAAAAAAGTTTTCTCGTCTGATAGGATTTAGATGTTTGTAAATAATAAGCAGCATCTAGTATCAGACGTTTTATCATCTCTTAGCCTAGTTTAGTTTTTAAGAGTACGTTTACAGCCTGAGGGTCTGCACTTCCTTTTGAAGCTTTCATAACCTGACCAACAAAGAAGCCAAAGAGCTTCTCTTTTCCACCCTTATACTGCTCCACTTTTTCAGGGTTAGCAGCGATGAT
>JAYEHI010000223.1:0-8311 GCA_034659455.1 Campylobacterota bacterium
GTGTCAATGGCTGAATCAGGCTTTTTGATGTTTATTGGTAAACTACACTTTGTACTTTATGTTATTGGTGTTGCTGCAGTTATTTTTTCACTACTTGCAGGTGTTACTACGTCTAAAGAATACGCTGAGTTTGAATGGCCAATTGACATCGCTATCGTTGTTGTTTGGGTACTATTTGGTATTAGTATGTTTGGTCTTATAGGTATTCGTCGTGAGAAGTCATTATACATCTCTGTATGGTACTATATTGCTACTTTCCTTGGTATAGCTATGCTTTACCTATTTAACAATATGGAAGTTCCAACGATGCTTGCTACTTCACCAGCTGGTGAGTCAGGTTTTGGTAATTGGTGGCATTCAGTATCTATGTATGCAGGTACAAATGACGCACTTGTTCAGTGGTGGTATGGTCACAATGCTGTTGCATTTGGTTTTACGGTTCCTATCGTTGCAATGATTTACTACTTCTTACCGAAGGAGTCTGGTCAAGCTATCTACTCTTATAAACTCTCTTTACTTTCGTTTTGGGGTTTAATGTTTGTTTATTTATGGGCAGGTGGTCACCACCTTCTTTATTCAACTGTTCCTGACTGGATGCAGACTATGGGATCGATTTTCTCAATAGTTCTTATTCTTCCTTCATGGGGTTCAGCGATTAATATGCTTCTTACAATGAAAGGTGAGTGGCAACAAGTTGCAGCATCTCCATTAATTAAGTTTATGATTCTTGGTTCTACATTCTACATGTTCTCAACATTAGAGGGTCCTATCCAGGCTATCAAATCAGTTAATGCAATTGCACACTTTACTGACTGGATTGTTGGTCACGTTCATGATGGTGTTCTTGGTTGGGTTGGCTTTATGATTATGGCTTCGCTTTATCACATGGCTCCACGCGTATTTAAACGTGAAATTTACTCTAAGTCTCTTATGGCTACGCAGTTTTGGATCCAAACTTTAGGTGTTGTTTTATACTTCACTTCTATGTGGATTGCAGGTATTACTCAAGGTATGATGTGGCGTGCTCATGATGAGTTTGGTAACTTAGCTTACTCATTCATCGATACTGTTACAGTACTTCACCCTTATTACACTATTCGTGGTGTTGGTGGACTTCTTTACCTAGTTGGTTTCTTAATGTTTGCATATAACATTTACAAAACTATGACTGCTGGAAAAGCGCTTGAGAGTGAACCAGCTAATGCATCGCCTATGGGCGCTTAATAGAAAGGATATAATATGTTTCATTGGTTAGAAAAAAATCCATTCTTTTTTGCGGTGGGTGTGTTCGTTGCTATTGCTTTTGCAGGTTTAGTGGAAATTGTTCCAAACTTTGCTCAAGCTTCTCGTCCTGTAATCGGGACTGCTCCTTACTCTACATTAGAGTTAGCGGGTCGTCAAGTTTATATTAAAAATAGTTGTAATGCTTGTCACTCACAACTAATACGTCCATTTAAATCAGAGACAGATCGTTATGGTCACTACTCTTTAAGTGGTGAGTATGCTTATGATCGTCCATTCCTATGGGGTTCAAAAAGAACTGGTCCAGACTTGATGCGTGTAGGTAACTACCGTACTACTGACTGGCACGAAAATCACATGAAAGATCCAGCAGCTGTTGTTCCTGGTTCAATCATGCCTAAGTATACTTGGATGTACACAAACATGGCTGATATCAATACTGCTTATGCAGAACAGTTAACAGTTGCACAGTTCTTCGCAGTGCCATACAACAAACCAGTACCTATGAAAGATGGGTCAACTAAGACTGTTAAAATGGGCGCATCTGTTGCAGAGGCAAATGCTTTAGCTTTAGCTGAAGCAAAAGTAATCGCAGCTGATATGAAAGATCAAGACGTTAAAGATGCAGTAGCACGTGGTGAGATTCCTGAAATAGTTGCTATCATTGCATATATGAACAGTCTTAAATAAGGATTTATAGTGGATATTGCACAACTTCAAGCTTATGGTTATTTTGTTTTAACTGCTCTTTTAGCAGTAGGTCTTTATGCATACATATATCATTTGTATACAAAAAGAAAAGATGCGGATGGTCATGACTATGAAGAGTATAGCAATATGGCACTACATGATGATATAGCGGATACTCCGGTAAATGCTCTATCAAAAGATGATGAAAAATAGGAGAGATATATGAATAAGCTTTATCTTTGGGGAATTATCGTAACTGCTATTATGCTAGGTGCTACTTACTATACAGTAGTACTTACTAAGGGTGGTTTAAATGGCGATATTGTTAATATGCTTGCTATTGCAGGTGCTGTTGCACTTGTAATCATTACAGTTTTTGTTGTAATCAAGTATGTTCGTCAAATGCAAACAGATACTGCTGATGGTGAGTTAGCAGATGAGTCATGGGACAATATCGGTGAGTACAAGAACCCAGTTCCAATGGGTTGGGCAATTATGTTCTTAGGTACAATGGTTTGGGGAATGTGGTATTTTGTAGCTGGTTATCCAGTAAATGCTTACTCTCAAATCGGTGAGTACAATGAAGATGTTGCTGCACACGATGCTAAGTTTAATGCTGAGTATGCATCTATTACTGGTGATAGACTAGTAGAGATGGGTGAATCAGTGTTCTTAGCAGAATGTAAAGTATGTCACGGTCTTAGTGCTGATGGTATTGATGGTAAAGCGGCTAACTTAAACGTTAGACTTGAAGCTATTACTGTTAAAGATGTAATTGAGAATGGTTCAAACAATCAGCTTCTAGGTATGGAAATGCCAATGCCAGATCGTAACGGTCTTTTCAACATGAACACTGGTGAGCTTATCACTGATGCTGAGATCGATGCAGTATCTGCTTATGTTGCAAATGGTATGACTGGAGCAGGTGCTGATGTATTTGCTAGTACTTGTGCTTCTTGTCACGGTGCGGATGGTAAAGGTATGGAGTACGTTGCTCCAAATATCGCTACTTTCGATACGGCACTTGTTGTAAATGTTCTTACTCACGGTAAGAAAGGCGCTATTGGTGCTATGCCTGCGTTTGATAGACTCAACGCTAAGCAAAAAGAAGCTGTTGGTGCATACATCAGTAGCTTAAGTAAATAAGGAGTCAGGTATGAATGAAAATAGAAGCGTATTTGCTCTTGATGGTGTAACTGGTATGTTAATAGCGACTGTATTATTGTTAAGCATCTTAGTATTTTTAAGTATAAATGCTATGGCAGTACAAGATAGAGAAGCTAGTAACTTCTACGATATTAAAGATGAAAAATCAATCAAAATGTTTAGCACTGAAAATGCTAAACACATTGTTGATGTAAAGTAAGGAGTATATAATGGAAAAAATTATTACGATTGGACTTGTTATAATGGCAGCTTACACACTTTTCGCGGTTGTAACACCAAATCATCTATATGTTGGTTAAGGAATTTCATTGAAATTTTTTAACAGAGGGCTTTATGCCCTCATCCTCACACTCATTTTTCAATCACAATTAGTTGCAGAATATTTATATAAAGATGAAATAGTCAATAGGCTGGAATTTAGTGAACAAGTAGAGCTACTTGGTTCGGAGCTTTATCAAAAGACAGGTATTTCACTTCGTCTTGTTATGCTCAAAAAACTTCCAGAAGGTAGAGAACTCGTAGAGTATGAAAAAGAGTTAGTAGGGAGCTTTAGCGAACCTACTATTTTACTCATTTTTTCAGAGTTTGAATCCGCTGTCGATATACAAGTGAACGATCCATCTTTATATAACTATTTTGACAGAAAACAAGTTTTAAGTCCAGTCTCTTCGGCTGTTCAAGCATTTATCATGGCAATTGTCTATGGCGACACTTGGGAACATTTTAATGATCTGAGAACAGATTATGGGGGAAGTATATTTCCTCTTATAGTTGGAAAAGCGAAACCTGAACAAGTGATAGGAAAGTATGCAGGGTCTATGTTTAATGGCTACATAGACATAGCGCATCAAGTATCCACTGCAAAAAAAGTAGTTCTAGAGAGTGATCCAGGCGATACAAACCAAGAAACACTTTTTTATGTGAAGATATTTTTCTATGGTTTTGTTTTATATGGTATAGTTATGTATATAAGAAGAGTAATTTATAGAAGAAGGCACAAAAATGAAAAGTAGCAAAGGTAGAATTTGGCCCTATGCAATTGGTGGATCAATCATTATGGTTTTTGGCTTCTGTGTAGCGACTATCGTTGTAACACAAGGCGCTCATATACAAGAGAGTGATGCCTATATGACACACTATCAAGACGCTGATGCAAACGCTAACGACCTTATAGAAGCTGAAATAGCGTTTAATAAAAAATATACGATAGAGTACGTAACAGATGGCATAAGTGCTAAAGATGCCGTTGTAAAGTATAAGCTTACAAGAAAAGACAATAGTAGTGTTAATGACGCTCAAATAACACTAGCCACAAGCAGACCCGAGACAAAAGAGTTCAATCAAAATCTTAGTGACCCTACGGTAGAAGATGGCGTTTACTCATTTAGCGGTTTAGAGTTTCCTAAAGTTGGTGTTTGGAATCTGATAGCTAAAGTAAAAGTTGGAAATGACTATAGATTTTATAATATCAAAGCAGACACTAGAATAAAAGAAGCGTTTGAATTTTAATCTATGGAGAATCAAACCATAGTACTCCCCTCAGCTCGTGCAATTCGTCACGAGCAACTCTGCTTAGACGATGTTTCACTTTTTCTTCCAAACTATATCACAATGGGCGAGTTTATATCTAAACTCTGCATAGTTGAAAACTATAAGTTTATAGATGACGATAGTCGCGTTTTACTACTGCTTGAAGCCTCGGATTTTAAAGAGTTTTCTGAGTTGCAAATAGAGAGAAACTTTTTTACCTTCACGAAAAACAGTTCTTACATATTTAAGTTTTTTGCTGAACTCAGTGCTGAAAAATATGAGATAAGTTTATTAAGTGATGTTGATATATATGGAGAGTTTCAAGAGCATATAAGCATTTTAATCGAACTATATAGCCGTTATGAAAATCTATGTAATGAAAGAAAATATTTAGACAAGATTTTTATCCCTAAGCTTTACACTTTTAATGAACTCTATGCTAAAAGTCATAAAGAGATTAGTCTGAAAATCGATGGACACCTTACAAACTTCGAGTTTGAACTTTTATTAAAGTGTTCAGAATACTCTGCTTTAGAATTGATTTTTTTAACCTCGAGATTCAATGTTAAAATGCAAAAGAAGTTTGAAGATTTAGGCATAGCACTTGAGGTAGGATATGAGTATCGTATATCTTTAAATACTAAAAGTATTTTAGAAAAAAAAGAGACTCTTAAAAACAAAAATATCAGTTGTGAAAGTTTTAGTGAATCACTTCTGCAGGTGGCATTTGTAAAAGCAAAGATACACGAGTTTATCAAAAAAGGATACTCTGCACAAAATATTGCAGTTGTACTTCCAAACGAGAGTACGGCAGAACTACTCAAGAGTTTTGATGAAAAGAGTAATCTTAACTTAGCCATGGGAGAACCTTTTAGTAAAAGCAGACTCTACACTAAACTACAAGCTACTACAAAAGCGATAGATCAAGACTCCTGTGAGAATGAAGCGAGAGTTGATAGGGTAGGTGATGAGCTCTACTTAAAACTCTATTCAATTTATTATAAAGAGAGTAGCGAAACGGATTTTATAGGTTTTTTGGAGAGTATAAAAGAGGAATTTTCCAATAAACAAGAGATAAAAATATATGAAGAGGAGATACATAAGTTCTCTAAGTTACTACACTTTATCAAAGAGATGAGTGTTAAATCTCTTCTAAATCTTTTTATGCAGAGACTCTCAAGTAGAACGATGGATGACGTTAGAGGTGGAAAGGTCACAGTGCTTGGAGTACTTGAAACAAGATCAGTAAAGTTTGATGGTGTAATAATAGTTGACTTTGATGATAATAATGTGCCTAAGCGAAGCGATAAAGATATGTTCTTAAACTCTCAAATAAGAGAAAACGCCAACTTGCCAACCATGAACGATAGAGAAAATCTTCAAAAGCACTATTATGAAACATTGATAAACTCCTCTAAAGAGGTCGCAATATCTTATGTAAGTTCTTCGCAGAGTAGCGCTTCAAGGTTTTTAAAACAGTTAGCTATAAAAGAGAACAATAGATATGATGAACTTGACTACGCTACACTACTTTTTAAAGAGGAGAAGAGTGAGAGAAAAGAGTTTGAAGATAGAGAGATAGAGTACTCTTTTAAAAATATAAAACTCTCTAGCACTAGACTCAAAACATATCTGACATGCAAAAGAAAGTACTATCATAAGTATGTAGAACATATCAAAAACCATACTATTCCTAAAGATATGCCCCAAGAGTATGAGATAGGTAATAGCGTTCATTTAGCTCTTAAAGCACTCTATACAAAGAAAAATTTCTATAGTGACGCGACTCTTTTGATAAAGGATATGAACAGAGAACTTGATAACGCTTGTGGCACGAGCGAATTAGATAAGTATCTCATCGCTCTACAGAAAAAAAGACTCGTTAAGTTTGCTCATAATGAAGTTCAAAGGTTTTCACAAGGATATAGAGTTGCACACACTGAGGAGCTTTTTGAAGTAGAGTTTCATGGGATGACACTCATAGGTCAGATAGATAGAATAGATAAAAATGGTACTGATGTTGAAGTACTTGATTATAAAACTGGAAACTACTCACTCTACAACAAAAACAACTTTACCGAGGCGACAGACTTTCAGTTGGAGTTCTATCATCTTCTAGCTTCGGGATTAGGGTCTGTAAGAGCCTGTGGTTTTTATGATCTAAAAGAGTCTAAAATAGTAGCTGAAGCATTTTTAGAAGAGAAGTTAGCCATACTACAGTCTCATGTAAAAGATTTACTTTTAGTTGAGTCCATAGATACAAAAAAATGTGAAGATGCAAAAGAGTGTTTATACTGCGAGTATAGAGTGATGTGCGATAGAGAGTAAACTCTCTATCGGTATAAGTGACGAAAGACTATTGAAGTTTTTTACAAGAGGCATTGTGCTCTTGAAGAAGCTCTGTAAACTCATGAGTAGGTATAGGTCTAGAGCAGAAGTACCCTTGAAAGTATTTACAGCATTTGTCTTTTAAGAAGAGGTACTGCTCATGTGTTTCTACTCCTTCGGCAACAACATCAAAGTTGAAGTTTTCTGCAATCATGAGTATGGCACTAATGAGTTCTTTATCGTCAATGTCGTCTTGAATATCCATAACAAAGGATTTATCAATTTTTAGGGTTGTGAAGGGAAGCTTTTTCAAGTAAGAGAGAGAGGAGTAGCCTGTTCCAAAGTCGTCTATTGATATCCCAACACCAAGATCTCGTAGTGCCTGCATCTTAGCACTCACACTTTTTATATCTGCAACAAGTGCTGATTCAACAAGCTCTAGCTCAAGGACAGAGGCATCGACATTTGCACTCTCTAGAAGTTCCGCTACCTGAGTGAGAAATTTCGGGTTGTCAAACTGGTAAGCACTAATGTTCACGGCTATTTTTGTAAGTTCTAGAGACTCTTTAAAGTCACTCTGCCATTTTGCGAACTGCTTTAAAGCATTTTCAAGTACCCATGCACCAATATCTAATATAAGACCACTCTCCTCAGCGATGGGAATGAACTCATCAGGATAGAGATTCTCAATATGCGGATTTCTCCATCTTAGAAGTGCTTCGGCTCCTATAATTTTAGAGCTTGAAAACTCTATAACGGGTTGATAGTATATTTCAAACTCATTATTTATAAGTGCAGTGCGTAGACCGTTCTCTATGCTGATTCTTCTCTGAATCCACTCGTCCATACTGTTTTGATAAAACCTTGTGGTGTTTCTTCCCGCTTTTTTAGCTTCATACATGGCTATATCAGCGTGTTTTAATATGTCGCTACCATCTTCGGCTTCATTAGTAATAAGAGCGATACCAAGACTTGAAGAGACATTTAGAACATGTTCTCCTACTGTAAAGGGCTCGGCTAAAGCGGTGTGAACCTTTTGCGCAACAAGCTCGATTTTGGTGGCTGCTATGTTTTCGTTCACCGTTAAGTCGGGAATAAGAAGAACAAATTCATCTCCTCCTAGTCTAGATAGAGTATCTTCTTCTCTTGTAACTTGAGATAAACGCCGCGCTGTTTGGATAAGGAGTTGATCTCCAACAGAGTGTCCTAAGGAGTCGTTAACATTTTTAAAATGGTCTAGGTCTAAAAATATAACACCAAAAATGGTTTTATGTCTCTTGTAGCGTATAATTTCAGAAGTAATCTTCTCTAATAGGTTTGAGCGGTTTGGAATATCAGTAAGAGAATCATGCTT
>JAYEHI010000224.1:0-8306 GCA_034659455.1 Campylobacterota bacterium
ACCAAGTCACCCTGCTCTAGTGCACTCTGTGGTACGTTTATGCTAACAGTGCTATTAACCTCATTTGGAATGTTGAATTTTGCACTATATCTTACATCACAAGAGTAGTAGCGCCCTAAGTAGTTACCATTTTCATCATATCCATAGTGTGAGTTATAGTACATATCTGATAGGTAAGTCGAGGTTACATTCGCATCATCGCTTATCCACTCAGAGATTGCTGAAGCATTTACATCTGGTGTATTTTCATCTCCACTATAGTTGTAGATGTTTTTGTATCTTAAATTTTCACATTTCATTTCAGAATCCCAATTATGATACTCATCAACAATATAAGGAATAGTAACCGATGCATGCCCTGAGAGTGTCTCAGACACATTTGAAAGGTTTGAGTCTTGATATGGAGAGTTTGTATAAAAATTACTCACAATGTTAAACTCTGGAGCACCATCTATTGTTGTAGACTCCATCTCTTTCATTGTCATAAATGTCAATGGCGAAGCACTCATCTCAAGCTCTTTAGCTACGTCTCCGCTAAATGATAACTCATACGATGTTCCTGACTCTATAGTAAATGCTAAAATAAGTTTTGAGCCATACGACAGGTCATCCCAGAGTATCAGTGGTTTTGGATGGAACTTGTCTTCTGGCATCGCTGTGTCAAAAGAGGTGATGTCTAGACCATTTTCAAAGCTTACTTTCTCCTCATCACTCAGTCTTCCGAAGAGTGTAAACTCTACTCTATTGTTAAATTGAGAAGCATCTCTGAGAGTTCCATTGCTTACACTATTAGAGATAACTCTTCTAGATGGTGTTGTAAATGTATTTGTTTTTTCCGCTATTTTTGTACCATCTTCTGTAGTGTACCCTGCTACTGTCATCGTGTACTCTGTGTTTGGTCTTATACTTGTTGGGTATGCTCTGACACTGTATGGTGTATTTGTGTCATTTGAATATATCACAGGAGTTGAACTTATCGAATCGCCATATAGCTCTACACTCTCACCACGAGTGTTGTCATAGAGTGTAATCGCTCCACTTGTTGAGTCTACTGGAACATTGAAGTAAGCCTTAAGACCTGCTTGGTCATTATAGTAGCTATGATTTAAAAGGTCATATAACCACTCATCGTCATTATCATTTGTATTGACATATGGAACTACACCAACTGTGGCAGGAGTAATCGTTGTAAAGTTCACTACTCTCTCAAGAGCCTTAACTCCATAGCTATCGTTAGCTGTGATGTGCATCGTCACATCTTGCGAGTAGCCTATCGAACTTTTATCAACCACTATATCTAAGTGGTTATAATAATAAGAGTAGTTATTATAACTTCTCAGTCCACCATTTGCAAGTGTTAAGTTTTGATCACCAAGTGTCACTTGGAGTGTCTTAAGATCAAGTGCCTCTGAGTCATAAATCTCGAATCGTAACTCACTATCAAGTTTTACACCTTCTTCGTTATCGTCTACAGAAATATAGCCAACTCGTGTTTCTCTTAAAGAGATACTATCTGCATACCATCCTTTATCACTTACATAGAAGAGCTCATCCTCTTGTACACTGCTATCTAGAGTCACTGTGTACTCTACGTTATGCTCAAAATCTGCAGCGATAAGATATTCGTTTTCATTCCATTCTGATTTTTCAAGAGCTGAGACGGTGAGTACTTGTGTATTATTTGTATCATCTACATAACTTAGCGTTACATCAGAAGTGTTTAAATCAACTGGATTACTGAATGCAAGTCCAATAAACTTGTGATAAACACCAGATGATTTTGTATAACTATCACTAAAGACTGCTACCTTATCTTGAAGGGTTATCTCTTGCGTATATGGTTCATCTGTTCCTATAGTAAGTGTGTATATTCCAGCATCTGCTACAGAGGCTGTCTTTACTACAAAGTTATTTGCATACTGATCATCGCCATACCAATCATAAGAATACTCTACGACTGCGTCTACCGCAGTGCCATTGCTATCTACCAAAGAGACAAGCTCTTGGAATTCACTGAGTCTATAAGAGTTGTAGTTTGACCAAATTCTAAGGCCCTCGTGATGCATCTCTAGAGTTGAGTCTGTAGCAAGACTATCGACATTAAACTTTGTATCATCTATTGTCTCACCAAAGGTGACTATAGACTCTTCACCACCTGCTACAGTGACATTTTGCATATGATAGCCATTAAAAGAGATTGTTACATCCCCTGCTGGTACATTGATAATCTCAAAATTACCTTCAGAATCAACTGTTGAGATATATGAAGTACCTGGAATGTGCACAATTGACTGATATAAGTCCATATTTGTCACAGTACCCTTAATAGTCCCTGTCGCAGTTAGTGAGATATTAAGAACAGCTCTTGTATCTCGCTCAACTGTTGTCTGTCTGATAGCACGCATAGTTGTCGCTGTAGAGGTAGCGACTATCTGGTAGTCTCCTGGTGTTAAACCATTGAGGTCATACTCCCCTTGAGTTGTTGATGTAGTAGTATAGCTTGTGTTATCATTTAAGTTATACGCTACGATCTCTGTCGTTGCATTATTTCGTATAGTTCTATCTGTTGGGTTATTTATAAACGAAACAGTACCGGAAATACTTCCGGTTTGTAACTGCTGAGAACTCTCTGTAGTTACTTCTGGAGTAGTATTTGTGCTAGTACTTGTAGTATCTGCAGAGTCGCTTCCACAACCAACGAACGTTAAACTTCCCGCAAGTGCTAGAGACGCTGCGAGTGAAATTGAATTTGTTTTAAACATTTTATTTCCTTTTTTTCTTATTTTCATCTATTTTACTATCTCAACCACTTGCGTGTGAGAGACATAACCATTACCCGCATAAACTACAAGGTAGTATGAACCTGCAGGAACCTCACTAAAGCTATAAGTACCACTTGAATCTGTTGTCGCTGTCACATCATAAAGTGTAGCATCTGTTTTGTTATAAAGACGCACCTGTGCACCACTGAGTATATCACCGTTGTCTGCTGTGACAACACCCTCTAAGTCAGCTTCATCGCCACTCTCCTCCTGTACACTAAATGATTTCTCGGCACTAAACGCCACACCATTTATAGTTGTGTCCGCTTTGAGCTTGTATGTTCCAACTGCATCCGGAGTCACTGTAACAGTAACTCCTGAAGTAGCAATACTCAGAGTTGAAGCAGCTGGTTTCTCAACTACACTCCATGTTGTACTACTTGTTACAGCATGCTCACTGCTCATAGAGGCAACGAGTGTTACATCAGAGCCTAAGATATACGAAGTAGCATCACTACTTATACTCAGTGTAGCACTACTCACTGTGATAGTAATTACTTTGATAGCTTTTGCACCACTTGTATCGGTTGCTATAACTGTCACTTTATACTCATCAGCACTCAGTGCACTGAAGGTTGCTTTATCTTGTGATGCTGTATCTTGCACGACTACACCACCCTCACTACTCCATGAGTAAGAGATGGCATCTCCGTCAACATCACTCGCTACAACGTTTAACTCCGTCTCTTCTCCTTCAAGAAGTGCACTGCTTGTTGCACTCAGTGAAGTTATAATCGGTGCAGCATTTCCTTGTGCAACTACAAACTCCTCTTTACTACTTCTTACAGTAGAGCCACTCTCATCGCTTACCTCTAAATAGACAAGATACGTACCAGACCCTAGACTAAGCTTCATTGTGCTTTGTATACCACTTCTGGTAATATTTTGCTCAGCTAGTAGAGTGCCATTACTATCTTCGACTATATACCTCGCTACCTCAATAGTGCCATCTACATCACCAAAAATAGACTTTAGCTCTATCTCCTGATTATCAAGTGCTACTGCTGTAGTTCTAAGATTAAAGTAGCTGATAATTGGAGCACTATTTTCTAAAACCTCAACTTTTCTTGTTCTACTTACCTCATTGACTCCATCACTCACTGTGAGTGTCACATTGATATCTTCTACGATATTTGAGACTGTTAGTTTTGCATTTTTCCTATCAGCATCTGTAATTGACCCCGATGTTGCACTCCAGCTATAAGTGGGTATTTGGCCATTTGGTTCAGTAGCATTTGCTACAAGATCAAGTGTTTGTGAAACTTTTGTTCGTAGAGGCACTCTAAACTCTGTGATAACAGGGGGCGCGTCTTTGAGAATCTCTATATTTACAAAATTCTCTACACTGTTTGTGACATCACTTACTGTAACTTTAATAGCATGCTTACCTACTGCAAGTCCCTTAAGAGTGTATGTAGCATTATTTTCACTCACTCCAACTTTACTCTCTCCAAGAGGAGCAAAAGAGTAAGTCAACGATGCACTATCATCATCATGTGCCTCTACACTTAGCACTATCTCCTCTACAGTATCGCCATTAGCGTTTACATATCCCTCATCTATTTTGCTTATAACTGATGGAGTTACCGATACAAAATCTATAACCGGTTTTGCATCTTCTTGTACATTGACATAAAATCTCTGAGAGTCTGATCTATTGCTAGCATCTCTCACTGTTACATAACCGTAGTAAGAGCCCTCTTGTGTAAATCTTACCGTATCGATTGATTGAGTCTCATATGTTTTACCATTAACATACCAGTACCATGTAAGCTCTGTCACATTTCTAGCATCTTTTAAGCTTACATTTAGATTGACATCTACACCCTCTTTTACAGTGAGAGATGTCTGTTCTACACCATTCATAATAAATGTAGCTATCTCTGGAGCAACTGAACTATCTATAGTGATATAACGTCTCGTTGTCGTCTCATTGTAAACATCGCTCACTGTCACTACAAGTCTATACTTTCCATTGATTACTGTCGTAGCTATACTTGCTTGAGAATTGTCCGATGCATTTACATCCACAGCTCCATCCTCTACATCTGAACTTAAACTTTCTAGTGTGTATGTATAACTTAGAGCATTTCCTTCATCACTATGTGCTTCAACTTTAATATCTAAGACTTCAGACTTATCAAAGTAACGCTTCTCGTTTGGATAAACATACGAAACAGAGTCAATGACTGGTCTTACATGATTTTTAACATAGACAGAGACTTTTTTTCTTGAAGTGTTACCGTTAACATCTGTAGCTGTAATGTTAAAGTAGTAGTATCCAACTGAGTCCATAGTAACCGTAGCTACACTACCATCAAGTTCTACAGTTCCTCTATCGTAGTACTCTTCAACACCATATGTTATTGTGTCACCATCAGGGTCATAAGCATCGACACTGATTGTAAACGCGACATCCACAAGTGGAGAATCTGGATCTATGCTCACCTCACTGATAATAGGTGCAAAGTTCTTCTCTTCAGCCAACATATTTTCAAGGTCATATACCTTCCCAACTTCAACACCATCGAGTGCTACATCTCGTACATCACTGTTAGCATCAAAATCTAAATAGGAGTATGAAGAGCTATCATAGACTCGTACAAAACCATCACCACCATTGTAAGTCTCAAGTGTAAAACTACCATTAACATCTGTTAAAACATATCTGTAGTAGTCTCTACTCCAGTAGACTCTCATATTCTCTAGTGCTATACCGTTTGAAGTAAGCACTCTCCCTTTGATAGTCGCTTTTCGAAGATCAATAGTTAAGTTGTGAGCACTACTTCCATTTGCCTCTGTAAAAAAGTTCTCCTTTTCAGAGTAGAGATATCTTCCTTCATATGTTCCAGCTTGAAGAGTTCCCTCTTTTCCACTCTCACCAAAAATAGTAAACTCATAGTTTCCATTCTCATCACTTCTGGTGTTTTTATAAAAACCATCCCTTGCATAGACATAGCTATTGGCAATTGGTTCACCCTCTGTATCACTCACTTGACCACTTAAAAGATGAGTATCAAAAGCTAGTTGAAACTCCCCTAAATCTATAGTAGAGAGATCAACATCATCACTATATCTAGGATAAAATGCATACTCTTCCTTGTATTTTCGTATAGAAATTATTGCATCTGAATCCTCTTCTACAAAAGATTTTGGAAGTTCCATAGTGAATGAACCATTCTCATCCGTTGTTACACTCTTGCTATAGTATGGAGAGTAGTTATATATCTCTACATAGGCTTCAGATGCTGGAGTTTCTATACCGTTGATAACCTCAACCACACTCCCACTAAAAGTCTTCTTCTCGATATCCAGCTCAAACACTACTGGAGAAGCTGTATCTTGTGTAACTGTTTTCTCCCCCTCTACACTAAAACCATCACTGTAATAAGAGACTGAAATAGTCTCACTTAGATTAGCATCTTTTGCATATGCATAACTCACAGTAGCACTGCCATTAGCATCTGTATATTTATACTGCCCCTTTGACCTTACATAAGCACCTTCAAGAAAGTTTCCTTGAGTATCTTTTACGAGCACATCAAGTGTTAAACTATTCATCAGTGGAGCGACTAGAGTCTCTTCAACAACTTCACACACACCGCCTTCTGCAACAGATGTTGCATATGTGATACTGTCTCCTACACTCCCATCTTTCATGATAAGCTCTATAGAGACAATAGAGTTCTGCTTCGCAGAAATATTTGTAACTTCTGTAGTCTCTGAACTAAGATACTTTTTAAAGATACGTCCAGTATAGTCTACTCCTTTAACTTGTACATATGAAGAAGCATTAGGAGCATTTGTAAGATCTACTGTAACATCTAAACATGTTTTTTCTAAAGGATAATCCCCATTCCACCATGAAAAGTGACCAACCTTACCTACAAGTGTAAGAACATCACCCTCGTTAGCTTTTTGATTACTATCGTTATCGGTGAGAACTAGCTCTGAATCAAGCCCTTTTCCATCACTTCCAAGCTGTCTCTGCCAAGTTCCTTGAAGCTTATTGTATGCATAGAGCGGAACAACTCTATCACCTTCATTGTACTTTTGGGCATATTGATTAAATTGGCTTTGTGGAATTTGCATTTTCAATGTAGCTTTTGCATCACTACTACAGCTATTTGTCGCAGGGTCATATTCTCCACCAAAACAATGTATCTCATCTCCAGCACTTGTAGTCATCTTCATATCTGCCATGACTACAGACTCTAAAGCTGTCTCATCTTCGTTTACTGCATTAGTACTGCGATCATCACTTGGCTCAGATGTAGAGTCAAAGCTAAAGTTACCAATAGTAGCACTGTGCTCAGTACGTGGGTCAATTGAAGTCATATCTATGTAAACTTCAGTATTTGGTCCACTTCTTGGAAGTCTAGAGATCTTTCTGACAAGTCTCTCATAAGTCATCTTAGGCATAGTTAAAGAGATACCACTTCCAAGGGTTTCAAAAACAACCCCTTCTTCTGTAACCCTTGTGGTAGCACCTCTAGCACTTCTTGGCGTAACAGCCTCAGTGCCAGAAGTCATATCTGCAAGATTAAATGTCTGACGAGATTCAACTGCTTTAAGTGCTATCTCTGTTTCACTCTTCTCGAGCATCCCCTCGTCTACAACGAACTGCTGCGGTGTGTAGCCATCAGCTTCAAGAGTGATGACATCACCTAGAGCTAGTGAAGTTAAACCACCCTCACTTACTCCATTTTTCTCCACCTCTTTAAGTGAAATGACTATAGAGCCATCACTCTGTTTCTCATGAGTAACATACTCCAAAAGAGTATCAGTTAGCTCATCACTCCCTCGCATAATAGAGAGTTTATAATCAAAAACTTCAATATTTTCATCTTCAAAATCTATTGAAAATGACCCCTGTTTTATCGTTGTGATATCTGTAGGCTCTTCGTTTCCTATAGGTGTTTGGGGTTCTCCACCGCTCGATGAACCGCCCCCTCCACTACTACAGCCTTGAAACATCAAAAATGTAGATAATAGTGCTACTATTATCATCCTTATACTAGAATTCATGCTACCTCCTTCAAAGTACATCATATGCTTAACACATAACGATACAATGAACAATATAAAATAATACTTAATAAAATAAAAAATATAATAATCTTTACAGATAAAAGCTACTCTGTAACACAATCTATGAAATTTTATTTACGCTATACAGCACTTCTCTTTTACACATATTGTTGACTGAAGCATAATGCAGAAAAAATTAAATTACAAAACTTCAGATATAGCTCTTTAGTATTGTGAATAAAAAGTCAGTTAGTTAAATTAGATAAACAATTGTACTAAATTTAAAGTTGCTGCTTAAAAATGAATTAAATTTTGGGATTAGATTAAAAAAGTTTGTGTGAATTAAAAAGACTCTTCTCCAGATACCTGCGGCACATAACTGCTTAAGGTGGGCTGCTGTATTCCTACCCTGACCCATTATCCTAAGCAATCATTGCACAGGTCTAAAGAAGA